>CAZKIR010000057.1:8723-13553 GCA_964552835.1 uncultured Bacteroidales bacterium | reverse complement strand
TTGTCTTTGTACCACTCATTTTTTTTAAACCTCTTAATGGTGAGGATTTCATCTGGCTTTACTCCTGGTTTAAACTCGGAAACGTAACTGCGCAAGGGGTTATCATGATCGGTAACCCATCTGTTCCTGCCATAGCGGTCGAAGTAATTATACCCGGTTTTTATTTCATTGAAAAAAGTATTGATTCCTTCCACAGCAACATACACTGTAATGATATCAGCGGAATGGTGTTCCCAATTATCAGATTTCCATCCTTTGCCAAGTTCATAAATACGCCTTACCGGGTTGCTTTCCGGTGTTTTCTTAAGTGCATTTCCACAGGCAACCCTCCCGGCAAAATCCCCGCCCCCGGTATAAACCATTTTTGTTGGCCAGTTTTCTTCCACGTATATGGATGCTACCGGATCAGGGCGAAAATTGCCTGCTTTACTATCTTTCTTGTCCGTATCCGCGGGGTACCTTCCAGCCATGCAGTAATAAATGTGTACCTTTTCGCGAACCAGTTCTTTCCCGGTTAAGTCACTATATTCATCCGGCCCGGTTTGCAGTAACTCGTGAAAATTATTCAAATATCCCAAACTTATAATAACAACGCTATTATCTTCCTGCTGGGAAAGGATTTTCCGGTACAGGTGATTGGAAGTGGGGGCATTGCTGATGTTAACATCATGCGAAAATTCTTGTGAAACCTGTTCCCCTTTCACGATCCATTTTTTCGCGGGCGCCCCCTGCTCCGGTTTGGCCACCGGGATATCCGGCCTGTTGTAATAGGTGTTAATGATATCAATCAACTCGACAGTTGTCGGCATTGCCGAACAAGCAATAGTAGCAAGGATTTCAACCTTTCCTTCATTGGCATAGTGGTGCAATGCTGCCAGGGCCGCGGCATCATCTATGTCCGAATCCAGATCGGTATCAAGAATTACTTTTAAAGGTTTATCTTCCTGGGCAAAAAGGGTTATCCCCGCTAACATCAAAAACAATACAATAATATTCTTCATAATAGTAAAATTATTTTTTTACAAAACTATTAATAAAGCTTGCCATGCTTTTGACATTTTTTGCCATTGATTATTCATTTTTTTACCTTTCATAGATATTTTCAACCGCCAGTTGAGTTTTTCGGATTTTTTCCTTGTATTCTTTCGGGGTAAGCCCTTTGATTTTTTTAAATTGACGAATAAAGTTTGAATAATTATCAAACCCGACATCGTAACAAATTTGTGAAAAATTCATGTCATTTTCAATAATTAAACTGCAGGCTTCACCAATCTTAAGCTCATTGATAAAATGAATAAAAGTTTTCCCGGTCATGGATTTAAAATACCGGCAAAAAGCATTGGGAGACATATTTGACAATTCGGACATATCATTCAAAGTAATGCACTCCCTGAAATTATCAAGGGAATACTGGTAAATTAGATTAATTCTATTACAATCTTTTTCATTTACCTGTGATGAATATATTTTACTGGAAAGGACTTTATATTCTTTTGACTGCCCGATTGCTTTTAATATATTTAAAAGACAGATAATTCGATCAATACCATTAAAATGGACAATATCATGAAGGAAACCCGCAACCGTATTTTTTGTTTGATTTAACAAGAGCAATCCTTGTTTTGACAATTTAAGAATATCAGTTAATCCATACATTTCAGGGATATTTTCGAAATTATTTCCTAAAAAATCCATATCGAAATAAATAACAATCGCTTTAGCCTTTTTTTTTGTTGCTTTATGATAATATGTGTTATCATTTTTCCAGATATGCGGGAGGTTCGGGCCTAAAACGACAATCTCGCCCGGTTTGAACCGTTTGATACTATCGCCAACAATTCGTGTACCTGTACTTTCCAGGACATACATGATTTCGAGTTGAGGATGAAAATGCCAATATGAATAAAAATGCGGTCCATTCACTTCCATTATTTCGAATGATTGCGCTTTGGAGGCACCAACTTTTTTAATTTTGGGTTTCATAAATATTTTTCTCTATTTCATATAAAATAACACAGTTTTGCCAAAATTAGAAAAAAAATGTTAAAATAGTATAAACATTGGCAAGTTTTGTAGATGACTAATCCTATAAAAGATTTTATACTTGCACCAAAATAAGAAATATGAAAATAAAAAATCTCAGGTGGTGGATAGTTGGTATTTTAGCGCTGGGTACAGCAAATAGTTACATTGACCGGCAAAGTTTTCCAATTGTATTAGATGAAATAAGAAATACTGTTGATATTAGCCAATCTCAATTTGGTATGCTTGGCTCCTTATTTCTTATTGCTTATGCCCTGATGTATGCCGGAGGTGGAAAGTTACTGGACACCGTGGGCACACGCTCGGGATATGCAATTTTGGTGATATGGTGGACCATTGCAACAGGTGCACAAGGTTTGCTCAGTGGCGTTGTAGGTTTTGGCATAGCCAGATTTGCTCTCGGACTGGGAGAAGGAGGCACCTTTCCGGCTTCAGCTAAAGCTGTCTCTGAATGGTTTCCCGCGAAAGAAAGGTCGATGGCATTTGGTATCTTTAATACCGGATCAAGTATTGGTGCCATCATCGCCCCTCCCATCATTGCAGCAATAATTATGGCCTTTTCCTGGAGATGGGTATTCTTTTATGGTGCCTTACTGGGCTTAATATGGCTTATATTCTGGTATTTCTTTTATGATAATGGCCCCGCCAACAGCAGGTATGTTACTAAAAATGAAAAGAAATATATTGAAAGCGGCCAGGAAAAAACACTGAAACCTTCAGAACGCGTTGAAAAAGTAAAATGGATTGACCTTTTTAAATTCAGATCATTAAATGCACTTATGATCGCTAAATTCCTGACAGATTCAGCATGGTACTTCTTTATATTCTGGTTACCAACATTTTTGGTTACGGAAAGAGGGCTCGACATAAGAGGGGTTGGCTTAAATGCATGGATACCATGGGTTTTTGCAGCATGTGGAAGTTTCTTCGCTGGATTAACAAGCAGTTATCTCATTAAAAAAGGGTTTACCCTAAACAAATCAAGAAAACTTACATTAGGAATAAGCGCAGCCTTGTTGCCTTTTTCCTTGTTAATCGTCGAATCGCCATTAGCATGGACAATCGTCTTTTTTAGCATAGCATACATGGGCCATCAGGCATTCTCAACACTTATCCAAACCATGGCAGCAGATTTATTTCCACCACGAATGGTTGGAAGTGTAGCCGGGCTCATCGGATTTGCAGGGGCGCTTGGAGGCGCTATCTTTAATTCAATCGGGGGCTTTCTGGTTGAGTCGACTGGTTATACGCTGGTATTCATTATCTTAGGTGTTTTGCACCCCCTTTCTTACTTGATAATATTATTCATGATAAAAAATATACAAATAGTTGTAAAATCATAAATTATGGACACAATTTGGATAGGAAATGATCACGGCGGATATGATCTTAAGCAGGAAATTGTTAAATACCTGGAAGGGAAAAATATCCCTGTTAAAAACCTCGGCTCAAATGCCAGTGAAATAGTTCGTTATCCTTACTACGCGGCAGAAGTTGCCGGAGCTGTTTCACGCGGTGAGGCAAAACGTGGCATACTCATCTGTTCAACGGGGATTGGAATGAGTATTATCGCCAACAAGTACAAAGGTGTTAGGGCTTCCTTATGCACCAGCACCTACATGGGAAAAATGACACGGGCACATAACAACTCCAACATCTTGTGCCTGGGAGGAAAAATCACAGGTGTACTTGAGGCTTTGGATATTCTTGAAGCATGGCTTGACACACCCTACGAGGGGGGAAGGCATGACATATCGCTGGGCCTTATCAGCGAAGCAGAAGAGACAATTTGCAACAAAAATGGATGGATACCACAAGGACCAAGAAAATAATAAAATGAAAGTAAATCAACAAACATTCACACGGCTCAGTTCAAAAGATATTCTAGCAGAAAAGGACTTGCAAAAAAAAGCAGGTATGATGCAATATTTTTCCCAGCAATGCAGGATAGATGTGTTAGATATGCTGTATAAAAGACAAAACGGGCATTGGGGCGGTTCTGCTTCCTCGGCGGAACTATTAACAAGCCTGTATCATGAAATAATGAATATAGACCCTGCAAACCCGGATTGGGAAGACAGGGACAGGCTGGTTTTAAGCAAAGGGCACGCGGCACCCATGCTCTATACCATCCTTGCCAACCGCGGATATTTTCCCCGGGAAGTATTAAAATCTTTCCGGGAACTGAATAGCATACTCCAGGGACATCCCTGCCGCAACAGCACGCCTGGTGTCGAAATGTCAACAGGCGCACTTGGGCACGGTATATCAACAGCCACTGGAATGGCCCTGGCTGCACCTTTGCTCGATAAGCAATATCGTACATTTGTGATTGTCGGGGACGGGTGCCTCAATGAAGGCGAAACCTGGGAGGGCATTATGGCGGCTGCTAAATTTAAGCCCCCGCGGTTGGTTATCATGGTAGACTACAACAAGGTGCAGCTTGACGGGCCTAGTGACGAGATTATGCCACTGGACCCGTTGGCAGATAAATTCAAATCTTTTAACTTACATGTTGCCGATAAGGTTTATGACGGGCACGATGTCCCGGAGATACTTGAATCCTGGGACTGGATTAAGCAACATGATAATCAACCTGTTGTGGTCATTTACAAAACACACAAGGGCAAGGGGGTTTCATTTATGGAAGACAATCATAAATGGCATGGCGCACCAGTCGATGATACATCGTATAAAAACGGCAAAGCTGAATTGATAGAAAAACTTAAAAAACTGGAGGAGGTATTATGAGCGAGAAAATTGCCATGAGGGCAGCTTTTGGGGAAT
>CAZKIR010000057.1:1348-8713 GCA_964552835.1 uncultured Bacteroidales bacterium | reverse complement strand
TGGAAAACGCGAAAAAATATCCAAATATGGTAGTTTTGGATGCGGATGTTTCCAGCAGCACGCAAACTGTTCATTTTGGAAAACAATATCCTGACAGATTTTTTAATGTTGGTGCCGCAGAAGCCAACCTGGTAGATATCGCGGGCGGAATGGCACTTTGCGGGCTGAAACCGGTAGCCAGTACATTTGCTATATTCATGGCTTTAAAGGCTACGGAACAAATCAGGAACAACATCTGTTATAATAAGCTGCCTGTAATTTTAATCGGCGGTTATGCTGGTTTAAGCGATTCATTCGATGGCGCAAGCCACCAATCCATTACCGATATTGCCATCATGAAGGCAATGCCAAATATGAAGGTCCTTGTTCCCGGCGATGCTATTGAAATGAAGCAAGCATTAAATTTAGCGCTTGAAGAAGACGGTCCTGTTTATATCCGTTCCAGCCGTAATCCATCACCAACCTTATTTAAGGATGCCCCCCTGATGGAACCTGGCAAAATAAGAAGAATAAAAAACGGAACAGATATTACCATTGCTGTTTGCGGTATACCCACGTATATGGCTATTGAGGCAACTAAAACGCTCGAAAAGGAAGGCGTTTCGGTCGACCTCCTCAATGTTTCTTCCATCAAACCCCTTGATGAAGAAACGTTACTGGATTCGGTGAAAAAAACCGGGAAGATACTGACCATTGAGGAACATAATATTATTGGCGGATTAGGCGGTGCCATTAGTGAATTGTTGTGCAAAGAATATCCGGCATTTATGGAGAAAATCGGTATAGAAGATGTTTTTGCCGAAACCGGCCCATATACCGATTTGCTTGCAAAATATGGCATTTCTGAAGAATCTATTGTACATAAAGCCAAAAAACTTATACAAAAAAGTAAAACATGAAATTATCAGTAGCTATAGCAGACATAAATGCATTGCACAGCGCTTTCGTGGTTTGGAGAGGCTTTGAAGAATCCATAGCCAAGGCTTCCCAAATGGGGTATGATGGCGTGGAACTGGCGCTCAAGAATGCCAGCGAAGTAGATACTAAAAAACTGGATTCCCTGTTAGCTCAATACGGCATTGAAGTTTCTTGTATATCTACGGGCCAGGTATTTGCCGACACCGGCCTCATGTTTACTGATCCTGACCCTGACAAAAGGGATAAAGTAAAAAAAATATTCAGGCAAATGATTGATTTGGCCGAAAGTTATGGACAATTAGTAAACATTGGAAGGGTGCGGGGAAAATTATGGGATAATGATGAAGAAGCATCCGAGGGACGTTTTATAGAAACTGCCCTGGAGTTATGCAAATATGCCAGGGAAAAAGGCGTTACACTCATTCTTGAACCAGTTAACCGCTACGAGCTTAATTTTATAAATTCGGTAAGGGAGGGCGTTGCATTGATGGAAAAAATAGATATGCCCAACATGAAACTCATGCCCGATGTGTTTCATATGAATATTGAAGATAAAAGCATCGGGGGTGAATTGGCCCAAAATATTCATCATATCGCTTATATTCACATGGCAGACTCAAACCGCCTGGCGCCCGGCCAAGGACATACCAATTTTCAGGATATCTTTTCTCATTTAAAAAATGTCAAATATAATGGCTGGCTTTCAATAGAAATATTGCCAGAGCCTGATCCTGATACCGCTGCAAAAAATGCAGTAGAATTCTTAAAAGGAAAATATATTAAATAACAGTTGTAAAACAAAAATTTACATGTATATGAAAAACAAAAAACAAGAAGCAACAGACCTTATCAAAAAATTCAAGGGCGATCAATACATTTTTGGCATTGATTGCATTGACCGTTTGGGTAAGCTCGTATCGCAATATGGGAAAAAAGTAAGCGTGGTTTTCCTGAGCATTGGGAAAACATGGTCAAATCCCCTCCAGGAAGCAGTAAAGAAGTCGCTGGAAAACGAGGGGCTGACTTTAGCCGGTGATTTGATTGAAGGGGCCAGGCCAAATGCCCCGAAAGAAGATGTTTTCAGGATAGCCGAATCCATTACCGCTCAAAATCCCGAGGTGGTGGTAAATGTTGGTGGCGGAAGCAGTATTGATGCAACGAAAGCAGCACTGGCATACCTTACATTAAAAGATACCAACCCTAATTTTGAAGACTACTACGGTATGGGCAGTGTAAGTAAAATGCTTGAGGAAACGAACAGGGAATTATTACCCAATGTCGCGGTCCAGGTAACTTCCGGCTCGGCAGCACACCTTACAAAGTATTCTAATATAACAGATGTTTCCCAGGGGCAAAAACTACTGATCATTGATATGGCGGTGGTGCCACCTTCTGCCTTGTTTGATTACAGGTTTACCTCTACAAGTTCTCCTGCCTTAACCATGGATGGTGGGTTAGACGGTATTTCCCATTGCCTGGAAGTTCTGATGGGCATCCCGGGTGAAAAATACGAGCAGGTAAAACCTGTTTCATTATTGGGGATTGACCTTATAGTTAATCATTTAAAAAAAGCAGTGGAAGAGCCCGCTAACCTGGAAGCACGTGAAGGTGTAGGTTTAGGTACTGATTTGGGCGGATATGCCATCATGATCGGGGGCACTAATGGCGCCCACCTGAATAGTTTTTCCATGACCGATATTCTGAGCCACGGGCGGGCATGCGCGCTAATGAACCCCTATTATGTCGTATTTTTTGCCCCGGCTATTGAAAACAGGTTGCGGGATGTTGGTAAGATTTACCAGGATGCAGGATATATTCCTGTTGATACGAAAAAACTATCGGGAAGAGACCTTGGAATAGCTGTTTCGGAGGGTATGCTTGCTTTGTCTGAGGATATAGGCTTTCCGGTTACCTTGTCGGATGTTAAAGGTTTTACGGATGAACATATCAGCCGTTGCCTCAATGCAGCTAAGAATCCTAAATTGGCTTCAAAATTACAAAACATGCCCGTGCCCCTTTCAGCAGAAACCGTGGATGAATACATGGGGCCTATATTGGAAGCCGCGAAAACAGGAGACCTTAAAAAGATCAAAAACATGGGCTAAAAGCATTATGAAAACGATAGATATCCGATACGGCAAGGATTACATCAATATCCCCGTGCACGGGGATATTGATATGTATAACCCACGGTATAAAATCACCGGTTTATCAACATGGGAAATAGTTTCGCGGGCTGTTAACCAACCCTTTGGCAAAAAAAGCCTCGCGAGTGATATAAAATCAAACTGGAACAAAAAGGATAAAATTGCTATTGTCATTACGGACATAACCCGCCCTTTGCCATATTATTCTTTTATGCCGGGATTTCTACATGAAATAGAAGCATCAGGTGTTGAGCGTGACAAAATACTTTTTTTAATTGCCACTGGTATGCACCGCCCGTCAACACGAGATGAAAAAATAAGCCTTTTAGGTAAAGATATAGTAAACCATTACCAAATCATTGATCACAAGGCCGAGAAAAGTGAAGAATTAGCACGGGTACCGGCTAAATCCAAAGAAGGTGTTGACATCATACTCAACAAACATTATGTAGAGGCAGGGTATCGAATTACCATCAGCCTTGTGGAACCACATTTTATGGCAGGTTTCTCAGGTGGAAGAAAAATGGTGTGCCCGGGCTTGTCATCATTTAACACGATTCGACGTTTCCATGGTTTTGCCATGTTGAGCAATCAAAATGCCCGCCAGGCAAACCTTGAAAACAACCCCTGTCATGAAGAAACCATGTCTGTTGCACGAAAAGTACCTCCTGATTTTGCGATCAATATCGTGATGGACAATAACAGGAACGTCACGGAAGCCTATGCAGGTGACCTTTTTAAATCATGGAAAGAAGCCGTGAATTCTGTAAAAAGCGCCGCTTGTAAGCAAGTGAGCGAAAAGGCTGATATTGTTATTACAGGCTGTGGCGGCTATCCGCTGGACACAACTTTTTATCAATGCGTGAAAGGTTTTGTCTCTTGCCTTCCTGCCTTAAAAGACAATGGTAAAATCATTTGCATGGGAAGCTGTTCGGAAGGCATCGGCAGCAAAGTTTATGAAGAAATGATGAAATCTTATAACGGGAATTGGCAAAAATTTCTCAACACCCATAAAAAGCCGAATTGCTTTGTCAAAGACCAGTGGCAATACCAGATGCATATCAGGGCATTGATGAAAACCGGTATGGAAAACCTGTATTTTTTAACCGATGGGTTACCACAGGATGAGCTCGACATGCTTTCGGTAAACGGGACTGCCGTGAATAAAAAAGAAATTGCTTTGGCTGTAGAAAAAATCATAAGAAAATCAGATGCAGGGAAAATAGCGGTATTCCCTGAAGGGCCATATTGTGTGCCGGTTGAATAGCTTTTTTGCCATTTTTTCAGAAAGGCCGCGAAAGACTTTTAACCTCTCTGTGGATTAAAAACTGCCATTTTCAAATACTTCAAACTTAGTCTGTTTTTTTGATTACTGATATACTCTTTTTTTACAGACAAGATTTGTCAGGCTTCCTTTGCTATTTCTCTAAAATCTTTCTGATAGCTTTTTCCGGTCTTTTCAGCAATCTGTTTTATATCCATCCCGTTCTCATGCAAAACCTGAACTGTCAACGAAAGCATTTTCATTTCTTCTGTTTTTGCCGCTTCTTTTTGCCTACGCTCTTCCTCCTTTTGTCTACGCTCTTCTTCTAAAATAGTATTAATTTCTTCCATAGCTAAACTGCGCCCCTCTGCTAAGGCTGTTTTATAAACCCCATATTCTATCCGTTTTGAATCCAAAAACCTTTCATAACTTCTTTTTTCCTCTTTGGGCAGATTATCTACACGAAGTTTTTCTTTTGCTTTTTGTAATCCTTTGGCTTTAAACTCGTCTTTTATTTCATTATTTTTCAAAAAGTAAATCCATTCATCCAGGGTGTCCCTGGCATAGTCATTAAAATTGTTTACTTTAAGTAAATAATAAGTTGTAAATATATCTGATACTTTGTTTATCATAAATGCTTCTTTCTGTGATGCATTCAGCTCAAGGATATCATTGGTATGCATACCAATAAAATTCGTCGAGCCCACATAAATATAGTCTTTTCCATGTCCTAAATCAAAATATACAACATTAATTGAGTGTATTTTTTTTATTTTACCATAATCATCGCCTTCCCTGATATGTTCAGCCAGTAATTTTGCCTGCCCAAAATTCATGCGATGGAAAAAATCGTTTTCCCGTTCATTCTGAACCTCAATAAGCATCAGTTCTTCTGAGTTGTTTTTTACAAGTATGTCAACCTTGTTGAACTTTCCCTCCTCACTTTCTTTGTTTCCCTCACTTTCAAGAATTTCGGTTATAACTACATCTTCTCTCAGGAGTTCTGAAAGGAACCCTTCCAAAATATCGAAATTGGCTTTTTGTCTTAACAACCGTTTCATTGCCCAATCAAATCGTATGTGTTTTTTCACAACAATAAATTTTAAAGATTATACTGAAATAACCATTATTCACTCTTCTTTTCTGGTAATTTACAGAAGCAACCTATCCAAAAAAAGGATAATAAAAGTTATTTCTGAAAAATTTGTTTTACTGACAGCAATAGGCAAATTTAGTAATAACTTTATGATATCTCATAATTTATACACTTTATACATCGAAATAATCAAGAATAAAAATAAATCACTTGTTATAAAGAATAAGAAATGCATGTAAGGTTGTGAAAACAAAATTAACGAGAGAATTTGCTTTAATGTCTTACTTTGTTAAATATGAAGTTAAGATGAATGAATAATTCAATTACACATCATTAGTGTCACTCATGATAAATAACTTCTCTTTTATTATTAAACCATTTCCTGTATGCTGTACCGGGGAGGAATTCATCATTGGCTTTTGAAAGCAAATCTTCCAATTTTCCCCTCAGCTTTTCCAGTTCATCCCCGGCTTCGTTGTTTTCAACAAGATTATTCATTTGGTAAGGATCGTTCATATCATCATAGAGTTCTTCTTTGCCGTCAATCCATTTCACGTAAGTATGTTGCTTTGTTTTCACAGCGCGCCATTCTTTCCATGGTGCCCCGGTGAGGCAATAATCCCAATGCGAGGAGAATTGCATCATGAGGGCTTCTTCCCTGTCCGGACCTTTGTGGCCAAGTATAAGGTGGCTTAAATCCTGCCCGTCTGCAAATTCAGGGACTTTTATCCCGGCCAAAGACAGCAAAGTGGGCATATGATCAATGGGGGTATACAATGAATTTGATTTCCTACCGCTTGTAATCTTCCCTTTCCAGTAAAAAATCAGGGGAACGTCAACGGATTCTGCATAAGGTACCATTTTGTACACACGTCCCTGACTGCCAAGCATCTCACCATGATCAGAGGTAAAGACCACGATGGTATTTTCTTCCAAGCCAGTTTCATTCAGGTAGTCCATAATGCGCCCAATGTTGTAATCAATGTTCTTGACCATGGCATAGTAAACCCTTGGGTCCCAATCTTCGAGATGTTCCTCGGGGATTAATGAACCTTTCACGTTAGGCCGAACCTCCAGGCTGTCTTTTACCTGATCCAGGTATTTTTTTGGCACATCCTCAGGTTTCCATGGATTATGTGGGACATGTGGGGCAATCATTAACATGAAAGGTTTTTCCTTGCCTTTTTGCTTTTCCATGAAATCGATGGCAACTGATACTTCGCCGTCCGTTTCATAGGGTTCAAAGAATTTTTTCTCGGGTTCGTCCTCGTAGTAATAGCAATTTTCGCTAAAATTGGTATGAAAATTATAGGCTGCCCAGTATTTATACCCCAAGCGGTATGGCCCAGGCCCTACGAACTCCGAATGGTTATCAGGATCGTTAAACCCCTTCATTTGTTCTCCATGCATAGTTGATTCTTCGTCATAATCCATTCCATTTCTGCGAAGAAAACCGGCATTCAGGTGCCATTTGCCAATAAATCCGGTTTCGTACCCGCCTCGGTTAAATAAATCCGCCAGACATGTTAATGTTGTATCCGGGTCGACCCAGTTTATGAACAACCCTGTTTTAGACGGATAGCGTCCGGTTTGTAACATTCCTCTATAGGGGGCACAAACAGGCGCTGTTGATAAAGCATTGTTAAACACACAGCCCTTTTGGGCCAGTTTGTCAATGTTAGGTGTGGTAATATTGGTTTCGCCATTGTAACCCAGCGATTGGTTTCGGAGTTGATCTACAAAGATAAAAACAATATTGGGTTGCTTTTTCATGATTGATTTATCTTTTTTATTGGAACAACTGAAAAACAACAAAAAAACCAATACATTGTAAATGAACACTTTTATACCATTCATAATATTCTTTTTTAAAAATAACAGATTCGAATATACGCTTAATTTTTTTAACAAAATAACAAATATAAAATCATAATAGTGCT
>CAZKIR010000057.1:0-1338 GCA_964552835.1 uncultured Bacteroidales bacterium | reverse complement strand
AAAACCAATACATTGTAAATGAACACTTTTATACCATTCATAATATTCTTTTTTTTAAATACTTATTAAATAATCTCTTAATTTTTTTTAACATAATAACAACCATAAAATCATAATAGTGGTTATAGCCCCCTATAAATCAACATTTTTTATTCGAATAGCCAATTCATCCTCTTCAACAAGAATTTTTAACTTTGATTTTGAGGCAATATCCTGTATTGTATCAAGTTCTGCGGTTCCGGTTTCTATTGATATTTTTTCCACGCGATATTTTCCGGCAGGCACATCCATAACAAGTTGATTATTCTTCTCGTCATTAAAAATTTCAGATTTTGAAGCATTGTAGGAGATATCGGGTAAGACATCAAAATCAGTAAATACACCCAATTCTGCACCATTGTAAAGGGTGGCTTTTACACCATGTTTACTTTCATCGGGGGTAAGATAATTTTCTGTGCCAATTTCCTGCCTGGAAATTTTTTCAGATTCCCATTCAAAATCAATAAATGCCATATGTTTTTTATGATAATACTCAACAACCAAATCAACGGCTTGATCTTTGGTGAGTTCAAACTTAAAATCCCCGGTATTAAAGTCTTTCCAGGTACCGTCTTTCCACAAGTCAAGCATCAGGTTTCCATTAAACCATACTTTTGCCCCATCGTGGCAACGGAGGTAAAATGTATGTTCGCCGGTATGCTTTGGCAAAAGTTTAGCTTCAAATTTCACGGAAACATTTTTTTTCTTTGCCGGATCAGGACGTACAAATATCGCGTATTCTTTACCAGGTTTAGAAAGCATTCTAACAGTGCGATGGGTGAGTTTCGATTTAACCGTGCTGGTATCCGGCCCCATGTTGATAAAATCAAAACTATTCATGAACTCCTGCAAGTGCATTAATTCTTTCCTGAGTTGTTTGCTGCCGCCACCGGGTTCACTCAAAGCTACGTCCCTGCTCCCATCCGGATGCTCAACAGTAAACGAGTAATCCAGGTTATTGAAAAGGGCGCCCCCGGCTAAAATAAAATCCCAGCCTTCCCATACAAAATCTTTGTCATTTACCATGCGGCCACCCGTTTCGTTATCGCCAATAACAACATCTAAATCGTAATTCATTGCAACAGCATCGGGGGGCGAACAATAATGAAAGTTATAAACAAAAACCTCCGGATGGAGAGAATCAATACTGTGGGATCTATTTCGGTAGTTAATTGAAATTAAATGCTTCTTGGGTAATTTTTTTTCAGTTTTTACAATTGTATCTATCAAGGCATACTGCCACTCGCTATTAACGTACCCACGAATATAGGGTTCATTGCATACTTCAAAATACAGGTT
>CAZKIR010000056.1:8340-13661 GCA_964552835.1 uncultured Bacteroidales bacterium | reverse complement strand
TAGAATGAATACCTGTTATTAGTGTTGAACGCGCCGGGGCACATATAGGTGATGAAGCATAAGCATTTGTGTAAATAATACCTTCGCTCGCCAGTAGGTCCAGGTTTGGCGTTTTGGCCTGTTTATCACCGTAACATCCTAATGCCGGGCCAATATCCTCAGTGTTAATCCATAAGATATTTGGGAATGCTATATTGTCTTGAGTTTTTCTTGTGCCTTGGTTACAATTTGCAAGCATGGAAGCTGAACTTAATAATACAGAAAATAATTTCGTGTTCATAGTTTACTCCTTATTTTTAAATTAATTTGATTGGCCTCTGTGTTAAAAATTTTGTATTAAAAGCCTTCTTTAGTTCCATTTTCACTCTGGTATCACTTATTATAATCTCTTTTTCCATTTCTGAAACGAATATACTATTTATAATAATTCAACTTTATAACTTCCTTTTCCATTAAACTCAATATTATTGTAGTTTTGATATTTTTTATTATTGAATTTAACTTCATTCCCGTCTTCATCCTTAATTACAATATTTTTATCAAGGTTTTTAAACGTAAGGATGTTATGATTATAAGCCTCTACAACGAAAGAAATAATATCATTATCATGTTCAGTTGATTTTAAACAAACTGTTGAACCAACTAATACATTTTTATGAGTTACATTTTCAGCCAAAATTACCCGGATTGTAATGTCATCTGCAATAAACATATTTTCAGGTATTTGAAATGAGTTGTTCAGGTATTTACCATTAATTATTATTTCATTTATTTCTCCTTTACCGTTATAACGAGTATTAATTAATGTCCCCTTATACTGGTAATTTTCAATATTATCAAGGTGTTTGGTTGCTCTTAATGCTATTCCGAAAGGCATGCGCCTGAGGCCAAAATTCGTAACAGTAGAAAGCCACGGGGCAATGGAATAAACCAAAGGCCTTACATCGTGAAATGGATGACCATCAACAACGTCGATTATTTCGGGAACGGTATAAGGCATGGGCAGGTACTTTCCGGGACGGATACCCTGTGGCACCAAATAATCCAAAGCCGCCATGATGCTGTCTTCTTCGAACAATTCAGTATCCATGGAGGTTAGCATGGCATTATAAGCACACAAAAAATGCCCTATGGGTTCATCACGAAGGTTTCGGAAAAGGGCTTTTTTTGCTTCATACAGTTTCTCAGGCATGTTTGGATAAAAAGGTGATATTGAAAGCGCCCATACGTAGTCGGTGCGATCAAGGCCAAATGGTTCGGAACGGATTATTTCACCTTTTATACTAAGCAAATCGCCGTATGAGGGAAGTGCTGAATCCTCATTCCAAAACTTGTTCATGTTTTCTTCAAGGGTTTGTGCTTTTCGAAGATATCTATCTGATTTTTCGTCATTGGTCATGGCCGCAAACATTTTATAGCAGCTGTAATTAAGCAGATTGATAAAAATATCGTAAGAACGGACAATGGTGTCATTTTTATATTTTGTAACAAATGTTTCCTGAGGCCTTCCAATGGCATTATCCCAACCATTGCCACGACTACCATAGAGCGGTGTTTCGCAATAATGGTACCTCCCGAATAAACCTCTTTCTTTATCATAACAGCGTCTTTCAAGCCAGTCCATACCTTTTTCCATGTTTTCGAGATATTTCCCTTTAATAAATGTATCATCGCCGGTTTGGGTCCAATGGGCAAATGCCGGCCACATCACGAAAAACAAACCATCTTCTTCCCATTTTGTAATTGGGCCTGACATGAGCTGGCCGTAAAAAATCCCCCTGGGTTCTTCGTCGCTGATATTGGGGTTAAGAATAGCCATTGGAGTGTGCATTTCAACCGGTTTAGTCCAACCCGAGTATGCAAGATGTGAAGTATTCATTCCACCGTCACGAAACCATAATAAATAATAGATGTATTTATTGCCCGAACGCATAAAACCATCTTCTGTCTGCATTGATAACGCCACTTCTCTATTAATATCAAGTAATTTTTGCATTTTAGGCCGGTTGCTTAATCGAAAATTACCATAATCAACAGCATCTTCAACATGTAGCTTATTTTTAGCAATCAGGGTTTCAAGGTCACGTTTTGCAAATTTAGAGGTAATGGAAGTAATACCATCATTTTTTAGTTCAGCGCCGATAAATACAGGCTGTCCTGCACTAAGATTGGCCCTGGCATAAATCGCCCGGGCTTCATCAAAATCACGTTGGTGCCTGAAGCTGCCGCTACCTTCGCCCATAATGGCCGCAAATTCGAAAGTTTCACCACGGTCAAAATGTTCCACTACAAATTTATCAGTATCATTGTTCACCAGCATATCGCCACCTTTGGCCTTAAAAGCAACCGGATTTTCTTTTTCAAACCATAGAGCCACGACAGGTTGATCAAATAAATTAAAAATATGCATTTTCTGTTCTTTAAAATGCAATACACTATGAAAAGCATTATATTCACAACTGTCAAACTCCAGCAAATTAAGACCGGGAATTCTTATTCTTTCAAAAATATTGGTATGATCATCGCGGTTTGACCAGTTTTGATACTTATAATCCATGGATTTGCCTGCCTGGGGAGAAATCCAGAGTTGAAGTTCACTTCGGTCAACACAATATTCAATTCGCACTCCCTTTCGGTTTTGCATAAGAATAAAAGTTTCGGGTGATTTAACCCCGTTTTGAGATGCATTTATTGAAAGAAGGGTATTAGCCCGGTTTTCATTAAAATCGAATTCTTCAGGGTTGTTCATTTTCTCGTTTTCACTTTTGTCACTTTCAATTGGATTGTTCGTGCATCCAATCATTATAGTAATTATCATTAAAAAAATTAGTTTTTTCATAAACATGTGAATTATTAAACATATATTATTACTTCATGGATTTGATTATCACTAAAAACAGGCAATAAATCACCTTCAATATTGTTACCATCAACATAAATGGTTTTTTCAATATTATTTTGGGATGATTTCGATATAGTAATTTTATAGGTTGCATTCCTGTATTGCCTTATTGCTTGAGCTTTTTCCCAGCCAGCGGGCAAATTAGGCGAGACCCGTAAGCCGTCATAATCTTTGATAATGCCCAAAATCCCTTCATAAAACCCTTTCATGCACCAGGCTGATGTACCGGTAATCCATGAACGATCAGCTTTTCCATAAGCATCGGGATTTGTAGAGTAACAATTGGTAAAAACATAGGGTTCGGTTTCCGACTGATGATAAGGGTTATAAGCATTATCGGGTATAATTTTCAGTAGGGTTTCCAATGCCTTATCCCCCCTGCCCATTTTACCATCCATCATTATTTTAAAGGCAGAAGCATGGCAATATACACCCCCATTTTCAAATAATCCCGGAGACATAAGGCTCATTCTTCCTGCATGGTCGCTATATTTTTTATTTGGTGGTGTATTTATAGGGAAACCAAAATCATGTTCCATCTCATCAATGGCTTTTAACAATTTATTGGTATTTTTTTCCCTTTGGACATCGGCCAGTAAAGCCCAAACCTGCGGGTTAAGATATATACGGCTGCCTTCTGAATGTTTGCCACCGATATTTCCTTTATCAGAAAGGGCCCTGAAGTACCACTCACCATCCCAGGCTGTATTGTTAATGGCTGATTTAACTTCATTTAATTTTTCGGAGAGAAAATTCATATAATTAACATCTCCTGTTCTTCTGCTTAATTCAATCATTTCCCGAATGGCAAGGCAAAATTGTTGCGAAAGCATAACCGACTCAGCTTCGGGGTCATCTAGAATATTTAAAGCATCGTTCCAGTCGGCATAATAGATTTTTACGAGCCCGTTTTTACCCCTGTCATCCAGTAAACGTTGAATACCGGCCTTAATATGTTCTTCCACTGTCCCCTGTCCGCCATCCTGATATACAACAATCTCCTTTAGAACAGCATAATCACCAGTTTCTTTAATCAATTCGGTAATAGCCCATACAATCCAAAAAGCCTGGTCGGAATACCGGGTATTGTCAAGCGGGAGCCAGGTTAATACTGCATTACCCGATTTGAATTGATGCTTTAGTATTTCAATAATTTCACGCCGGGCAATTTCGGGTCTATACATCAATAGGGCAGAAGTTACCTGGGCATTATCCCGGACCCCTTTTTTTCCGACTATACAAAAATCAACCTGCTTTTTTACCCAGTTATTCATTAACTGGTTAATACGTTCATCCGGTGTATTGCATTTTAAGCTAGCGTATTTTAAAAGATAATGGTCGATGGTATTAATAAAACTTTTTTCAATAATATCAGGTTTTAGCTTCTCCGAAACCAGTTGCTGTGCCTGCCGAATAGATTCGGAAAGACCATAAATAACGTGTATAGTTTTCGTATCACCCGGTTCAAGTGTTATTTTATTTTGTAATACACCACCTGTGTCATAACAGGTATGACGTGAATTGGTACAATCATCTCCGGAAAGCAGCATGGCCGGCCTGGCAAAAGAACCGGTACCGCCTGTAAATTTTTTCAGATGGGCATCGGATGCATATACTTTTTCCGAACTTGCTATAAAAGCATTGTATAAAGAATGAGGTGCGTAATGATGATTTGAACTACAAAAAATACCGTTAAGGCCCTCGTTAAAACGAGCATTAAGAGTACGGTGCATTTCATGATATCGTGGATAATCAAAACCTTCAAGATAAAAGTCAACCACTGAAAAAAGGCTTAGGTGCCTTGTACGATCAGAATTGTTCTTTATACTAACTGACCAGGTTTCATGAAATCCTTCAAAAGGTATAAAAAACCTTATAGAGGCATCAATGCCTTCTTTTTTTGAATTAATTTTAGTAAAGCCAATGTGATGTTCACATTCAAATTCTTCAACAGGTTCCATGAGGGGGGCTTCGCCAATATTCCAACAGGTATTTGTCGCATCATCCCGCAGGTAAATATAACGTATTTCATGGCTGTTAAGCTCACACATGTTGGCTTTATCATCAATATAATAACTTTCCCCATGGCCGGCCTGGGTAAACCGGCCGATGTACCCCCTTTCACTCCAAAGGTAATTACACCAGTTTTTAGGCAACTCGGTTGAATGAATAAAAACTGAATTATTATCGTTGCTGTATGAATAAGGTTTATTCTTCATGTTTTATTTAAATCTTAGTTATTTATGTACCATTCCCACGATAAACTTATAAAAAACCAGAAAACAGGCAGCCCGATTGCCCAGTATTTAAGCCCAGGCCAGGCCTTTAGCCCAATCCAGGGGCCTTTTACATCGTCGAGTGTCCATATAGTAAGGTTTTTTAATTCTTCCTTTGTTTTTGGCTTTTCAAACTGACTTAA
>CAZKIR010000056.1:0-8330 GCA_964552835.1 uncultured Bacteroidales bacterium | reverse complement strand
ACACAAGGGCCAGTACCATCACCATGATAAATTGAACGGTCCCGATAAAGGCAAAATTCAAGTCTGTTGCCAGGTGGACAGAAAAACCAAATACCGAGCCAACTATCATGGCAATAAAAGAAGCTTTGGCCGTGGTACGTTTGAAAAAGATGCCAAGGATGTAGATGGCGATCAACACCCCGAAAATATCGCCCAGGAACCGCTGTATCAGTTCATAAGCTGGCATCCCGCCCACGTTGTTTTTCTCGTTTAGGAATGCAGGCACGATAAGGAAAACCATCCCGACAATGGCTGCTTGTATAATCATGGTTGTCCTTTTTTCATGCTTTTCGGTTATATCTTTTTTGATCAGCTTTTTGTAAATGTCTTGGGTCAGCAGGGTCCCAGACGATGCGATTAAACCGTCAATGGTTGACAATAGTGCGGCTACCAGGCCAATGATGAGCAGTCCCCTTACCCCGGGCGGAAAAAAATTGAGCAGCAGGTTGATAAATGCCTCATCGGGTTGGATATCGGCTATGGCACTGTCGGCTACCAGTTTGCGCACGGCAACGCCCGCAACGTAGGCCAACAGCATCACGAAAACATTAAAAACCCCGGCCATTATTAATGATTTTTGGGCATGTGCTTCATTTTTTGCGGCTAGCAGCCTTTGTGCCATACTGAAATTGCATATAATCCACGATAAGCCCGCGATGGCAGCAAACGTTATCACGCCAGGCAAAGGATAATAGGTAGGGCTTTTGAGGTTAAAATCAACCGGAGGGACAAAACTGTTTAATGGGGTACCTGCTTTTCCGGCTAGTTCCAGGGCTTTTATCCCTTCAAAACCGTCTAGCAAAATAAATCCCGTTATCCCAACGGCAAACAGCGTGACCACCAGTAAAGCCCCCTGGACAATATCAAGAAAAAGCATGGTTTTTAACCCTCCAAAAATCACGTAAAAAGCTGCTAAAAATAGTAAAAGCGTAATGCTGAACCACAAGTTCCAGCCCAGGAACTGATTCAGGAGAATCCCGCCCATGTATACGGCATAAGCCAAGAGGCTTACCAGCATGGCGGCCATAAGGATGGAAAAAGTAGCGCGGGAAAGCGTGTTAAACCGTTTCTCGAGGTACTCTGTAGTGGTAACGATTTTTGACCTCCAGTAAATACCTACAATGAACATGCCCGCGAACCAGGCGGTAATCCATATATTTACCGCGTTCCATTGCACCACGTAAAACCCCCAGACAAAAGCCAATGCCGAGATGCCCATGATGCCGGGGTCGAACATCATGGCAATAAGGGTAAAACCGGTTTTCCACCAGCTAAGATGATGGCCGCCGGTTATAAACTCGCTGGAGCATTCTTTCCGGTGCTTGTTGCCTTTAACAAGACTGATTAAAACAATAATGGCCAAGTAGCCAATTACGGCGATTGCATCAAGGTTCTTCATAATTCACTAAAGTTCAGGAATTAATTTTTAGCCAGGGTACCTCCATAAGGGAATTTTTTATTATTCGAGTGAGAAACTTTAAAAATCGAATCCATTTTTTCTACCAGTTCAGGATATTGGCCGCTCAGGTCATTTTGTTCCCCGATGTCCCTGTCTAAATTGTACAATTCGATTTCATTATTGATTCCATACCGGACTGCTTTCCAATTACCCAATCTTACAGCCTGGCGAAAACCACCGTTCGGTAATTCCTGCCATGAACCATCTAGTTGAAATTCCCAATAAAGGTGATCCTGCTTGGGTTGCTTTTTACCCGTAAGCTCAGGCAAAAAAGATATGCCGTCATGATTATATGTCGTTTTTACATTGGCAACATCGGCAAAAGTTGGTAAAATGTCCCAAAAGGCTGCAATATGGCCTGAAGTGGTATTCGGTTTGATAGTGCCTTTCCAGCGGGCAATAAATGGCACCCGAATGCCTCCTTCATATAAATCTCGTTTAATTCCGCGAAACGGTGCATTACTGTTAAAAAAGTAAGGATCATGTCCGTTTATAATTTTGCCACTGGGTAGATTTTCTCCTTCAGCATGCCCACCATTATCGCTGGTGTAAATAATAAGCGTATTTCCGGAGAGGCCAAGGTCTTCAATGGTTCCAATTATTTTACCTACCAGGCTGTCAAGATAATAAATACGGGTGGCATGAATTCGCTCTATTTCAGGCCAGTTTTTATCAGCATATTTCCATTTTAGTTTTTCAAAAACCTCGGGAGCATGAGGTATTTTCATAGAAAAGAAAACCATGAAAGGATGGTCTTTTTGTTTTTTAATGAATTCTACCCCTTTTTTATAATTAATGTCATCAAGGAATTTAACCCTCTTGCCCTCGATATTACCGGGGATTTCTATTCTTTTCCCATTTTCATAAAGCTCATGCGGGTAATTTTGATCCCTGGGAACGCCGCTTTTCTTTGACCATTCCTGCCATTGTGCTATAATTTCCTTGTTCCATCGTTCACGAATAACATAGTCAAAACCACGGTGTATGGGCCATGTAATTAATGAATCATCTTTATATTCCAGGTGCCATTTACCACATAATGCGGTTTTATAACTTTTCTTTTTTAGAATTTCGGTAAAGGTTGTATCCTTGGCCGTGATGCCAACACGGTCCCATCTAACAGGTTCTTGGCTTACAATCCCCTTGTTGCCCCTTATGGAAGCGTTTCCTGGCTGTTTGCCAGTTAATAAATTGTAACGGGACGGCGCACTGACCGCATTCCCCGCGTAAAAATTGGTAAAGCGCATGCCTTCGCGAGCAAGTTGATCAATATTAGGTGTATCAAACATTTCCTGGCCATAGCAGCCAAGTTCATTATAGCCCATGTCATCGGCCAGGATAAAAACTATGTTTGGCAATTTTTCTTTTTTGTTTCCTGTTTGTTTTTCAGGTGAATTGCACCCGGTAAGCATTGATAACCCTGACAAAAGAGATGTGGGAAACATAAGTTTACGCACTATTGTATTCATGCTATAGATTTTTTTATTTCGTGATACCATGACCGCACAAACATAAGCGGAATTGATGTAAATATTTCACAATGTCGCTATTAATAAGGTAGAACCTGGTTTTTATCAGGAGGATAAATGTTCAATTAATAATAAAATTTAACTCAAAATCATTAACTTTTGTTAATTATTATTTATTTCTTGTTTATGCTTAATAGCGATAATACTTATTTTCCCATTTCTAATTCTAATACACCGCCCTTTACAATTTCGCTATGGGTAATCCAATACCTATCAAGTTTTTGTCCATTTAACCTGATGGATTTAATGTATATATTTTCATTGGAATTGTTGTGAGCAATAATTATGAATTGGTTACCATTGTAATAATTTTCATCCAGTTGTATTTCGATCCTGTTAAATACAGGGCTGGTAATCTGATATTTTTTGTTTCCCGGATTAACCGGGTGTATCCCCATGGCAGCCAATAAATACCAAGCAGACATTTGCCCGACATCTTCATTTCCACATAAGCCAAAAACTCCGGTTCCATATGCTTTATCACAAATATATCTGGTCCATTTTTGTGTTTGTTCGGGTAACCCAATTTCATTAAACATGAAGGGAACATGGTGTACAGGTTCATTAGGGTGATTGTAATAATCATTCCAAAGTAAATTATCCGGGGCCTGCTCAAAAAAATGAATTAGCTGCTTTTTTATGGAATCTTTTCCACCCATTAGTTTAGTTAAATCTTTGATATTATGCGGAACAAACCATCCTTGTTGGAATGGGTTAGTCTCAACACAGCCTTGCCCGTGTATTGTTTTACCTTGCCATTCAATCCAGTTATTATTTTTGTCTTTGGCGCGAAACCACCCTACATCTTGATCCCAAATATTTCTATAATACAAACCGCGCTTATAATATTCATTGGCTATTTCCTGTTTGCCCAATGATTCGGCAAAACGGCCAACGCACCAATCGGTATAGGCATATTCAAGTGTTTTTGAAATTGAATAGGGAGTATAACCGAGTTTGCTGTTCCCAAAAGTATCAACACTATTCTTGCAATATTGAAAGGCCTTATCAACATTATAATTCCTAATGCCTTTTTCATATGCATCAACTATTACAGAAACAGCCGGGTTACCAATCATACAACCTGAGTATGCGTTTAAAAGTTCCCATCGGGGGAGATATTGCTTTTTACTCAATTCAGCCATTTGAATCAACGAATTTATTTCGTCATTTACCAAAGAGGGATTAATAATCGTTTGTAAAGGAAATTGGGATCGAAAAACATCCCAACCGCTAAAAATGGTGCGATATTGAAAATTATCTGTCTTATGTATTTTATTATCAGCCCCGATATATTTTCCATCGGCATCTGAGAAAACTCTCGGGTCAATCATGGTATGGTATAACGCGGTATAAAATATTTCCCTTTCGCGTTCGG
The DNA here is from genome assembly GCA_964552835.1 of uncultured Bacteroidales bacterium. Lineage (GTDB taxonomy): Bacteria > Bacteroidota > Bacteroidia > Bacteroidales > CAYFUP01 > CAZKIR01. The sequence goes on along the minus strand of CAZKIR010000056.1, from coordinate 3,925 downwards.
TTGCCCCTTCAACAGTAATAAAATCAATCGCATCGTTCCATCTGGACCTGGTGTTTTTAACCAGTCTGTCGAAATCCCAGCCGGGGATATCCGTTTCAAGATTTAATTTAGCGCCTTCAACACTCACGAATGAGATACCGTTTTTCATGAGAACTTGTTCATTTTCATTAGTATTAAAATTGGTAAAGAAACCTACATGTTCTCCTTTAAAATCATCTATTCCTTTATGAATTGTAGCTTCAGAAACAAGCTCCTGGTAAGGTTCACTGCAAACATGTTGGCATTTCCGCTTCCTATCGTCAGGAATATCAACGCTCCAAACACCATAATCTATCAATGGTTTACTGAACTGGCAATAGAAATAAACGGTATAATCAGCTTTTCCTTGTCCGTTACCCCAACCTCCGCCTTCCGGTGGACATTTCATCCAGCCTGAGATGGTATTTTGATTTTCTATTTTTATATATTGTTCGGTAGATGTGCCACCTACTCTACGGGACAAATCAATTTGGATTCTGGCACTATCGCTTTTGGGATAATTAAAACGCAGGATGCCGGCCCGGGGAGCTGCGGTTAATTCTACTTCGATGTTATAATCTGAAAGAAGCACCTTGTAGTAACCGGCTTTAGCTATTTCATTTTCATGACTGTAGCGTGACCTGTAACCTTCTTCCGGCTTATCATCTTTGCCTTTATTGGTGTACAAACGGCCAATGGTTGGCATTACTAAAAAATTACCCAAATCCCCAAGCCAACCTACACCACTCATGTGTGTAAAGCTGAATCCCTCAATAGTAGAATGGTTCCATGAATACCCCGAACCATTATCCCCGCCGGTACGTGTATCAGGACTAAGCTGTACTAAACCATACGGGGTTGTTGCGCCTGGGAAAGTCTTTCCGAAACCATGTATATCTTTTGTTTTCTCACCATAAGTTACTGCTCCGATAAAAGGATCTATATAATCAACCGGTAACTTTCCAGATTTACAGCTAACCATCAAAGCTAATAAAATCAAGTTAATACAGTTTGTGAAGGTACGTTTCGACATAAAAAAAATTAAATTAGTTAAATAAAAAGTAAAATAATTAAGGGATTGTAGCCCATTCAGATGGTTCTGCACCCATTTTTAGTGTAAGGTTACCACCATTTTTTATTTCGGTATGGGTGAACCAGCTTTTATTCAAAGGTTTCCCGTTTAAACTGGCCGATTGGACATATATGTTTTTGTCGTTTAAGCCATTAGCGATAATGGTGAAGCTTACATTTTCTTCTAATTGTATCGTTACTTCCTCAAAATGTGGGGCAGTAATTAAATATAAATCCTGGCCTGCTACCGGGTAAAAGCCCATGGCATGAAAGGCAAACCAGGCTGACATGCTGCCTGCATCATCATTCCCCGGGAGCCCTGCGGGTGTGGCATTGTATTCATCAGCAATAATTCTCCGGACTGTTTCTGATGTCTTGTCAGGTCGGCCTGCCCAATTGTAAAGGGTAGGAGTCAGGAAACCGGGTTCATTGGTTACATTATAATAATCGTTTAGCCAGGGCGTTTGGGTGTAGCTTTCCTTAATGAAGAATGTATCCAGGCGCTGTATAAATTTTTCATTGCCTCCACATGCTTCAATCAGTCCATTAACATCTTGCGGTACGTAAAGGGAATATTCCCAGGAGTGGCTTTCGTAGAAAAAATCGGGCCAGGTGCCGCTTTTATGAACGTTAAAATCTTCCTGCCACGAACCATCTTCGTGTCTGGGCCATATAAAGCCTTTTGCACCTTCGCTTTCAATATCGGGGTTCCAAAGGTTCTTCCAGTTATTCGACTTCTCATAATAAATTTTGGCCAGGCTGTCTTTTCCCATGGCCTTCGCCATTTCAGCGATGCAAAAGTCATTGTAGGCATATTCTACTGTTCTTGTTCCTGCTCTTTCATAATTGGTCGATACGTATCCAAGGGTATTATAATCGGGTAAACCGCCTCTGCCTTCTTTTCGTTCATCATCGCCTGGAGGTACGGTGGCATTTTTTATCATGGATGCCAGGCCTTTTTCATAATCAATATTTTTCAGGCCTTTAAAATAGGCGTCGGCAATAACCACATCACAATTGCTCCCCCCCCTGTGTTCTGCCATTGTCGTTACCACTGCGGGCATCAGGCATGTAGTCATCATGTTCGTAAATATCAATAAGGGACTGTACCATTTCCACCTGTCTTTCTTTTTGAAAAAGGGTTAAAATCGGGTGAGTGGCACGATAGGTGTCCCAAATGGCATAGTAATCACCATAATAAGGCTTTTCAGAGACCCATTTGGGATTTTCGCCGGTACGGTCAACAGGCATCAACATGCAATGGTACAATGCTGTGTAAAACATTGTTTTATAGTCTTCATTCGTCGATTTAACCTGGATTTTATTCAGCTCTGTTTTCCACGCTGCTTCGGCTTTTGCGCGAACCTTGTTGAAATTCCAATGCGGGATTTCATTTTCCAGATTATGCTTTGCTTTTTCTGTACCCAGGAAAGATAGCCCTATTTTTACCTGGATGGTTTCTTTCCGGGATAAGTCATAAGAAAAATATGCACCAGCCTTTTCACCCGTGTCAAATTCGGTATTGGCCCCGGCGTGTATCTCGTTGTTTTTCCAGGTACCATGAGCTTTTCCTGGTTTATCCACAACGGCATGAAAATAAACCGTGTAAGCTTTTCCTATGTTCCATCCACCCCTTACCCGGGTGTAGCCTTCTATGGTAGAATCATTGAGGATTTTAATTTCAGAACCAACAAGACTTTGATTTTCAGGACTATGCCTGTACTGCGTTAAGTAATGGCCAACATCAATTAGAATATTTGATTTCCCGCCTTTATTAAAGGTATATTTATGAATAGCAGCTTTTTCAGAGGTCGTCAGCTCTACAGAAACATTATGCCTGGTTAAATCTACACTGTAATAAACCGGCTTAATTACTTCATTGGCCCTTTCGGAAGAATAATCCTCAACATTGATATTGCCGGAAGTTGGTTGTAGCAGAACATTACCGTATTTACGCCCCCCTCCTGTGCCTGATACATGGATATGGCTGAAACCATAAATGTTTTTATCGGCACGGTATCCGGAATTTGTATGATATTTATCACAATCGGGGCCAACCTTAACCATACCATATGGCATGGAAGATCCTGGAAATGTGTTTCCACCGCTTATCGATCCTATTTTAGGATCAACATATTGTAATACATTGTTATCTTGTGCTATTAACGAATTTAACAAAGGAAATAAAATGATGATAAAAATTGAAATCATTTTCATGACAGGAGTATTGTTTATTCTTAATTTTTATGCAACAAATAAAACATATAAAAATGACAACAAATATGCCTAATCTTTAATTTAAGGGGAATAATGTTTTTAGATGGTACAATAAATGTTCAAACATGTTTCATTATTGATGCTAACCCTCTGTACAAAGTTATTTTAACTACTGTGAATTAATTCCTTATATCATTATCTTTGAACTTTAAAATTATATTGTTAATTTCCATACGTATAGATTGACCCAACTTGCTAAATAAGAAACAATAACCATTGATATTCAATTACTTGAAAATTTAATGGTACACTACATATTTTTTCATGTCCGGTACCATAGAATTTGAATTTTTTCCCTGGTATATTTCCAATGCTTCTATAGGTTTAGATAGTTGTAAATTTCAACTGAAATACTGGTATAGTTATCAATTGAAATTTACATTCGGCATTATTTTTACAGATGCCATGACTACTGCCAGTACCATGATAATGTTTGTAAATATAAATGGCGGTTCGGACTGGAACATCGGCAGGATTAATGAGATACCAAAAGATGAAAATGGGTATCCGACCCAGATCCCTTACACTACAAGTGATGGAAACACACAAGTAGTCCGGT
>CAZKIR010000055.1:7027-13690 GCA_964552835.1 uncultured Bacteroidales bacterium | reverse complement strand
TAAAGCCCACGTGGCATACATTCCCAACGGTTTTATCACGGGCCTTAGTAAGGTAGCCAGGGTGGTAGAGGCTTTTGCCCGGCGCCTGCAAGTGCAGGAAAGGATGACCGTGCAAATTCGAGATTGCATCCAGGAAACCTTAAATCCTGCTGGTGTGGCGGTAGTGATAGAAGCTCATCACATGTGCATGCAAATGCGCGGGGTGCAAAAACAAAATTCGGTTACCACTACCTCGGCTTTTACCGGCGTGTTTTTAAACGACCTGTCCACCCGCGAGGAATTTATCCACCTTATCGGGAACAAGTTGCATTGATTTTTTATGGTTGATCTTCTTGGCTTTCTTCCAATTCGGCTCTTGAAAGCATGTCGTCTGGTAATGATTTGGAGGCTTTTACCCCGAGCTTCTTTAACTTTTCCACTTGCCCGATGAGGTTGCCGCTACCTTCTTTTAACTGGTTCATAGCCGAGGAGTAAGCCTTCTCCGAGCGCTCGATATGCGTTCCGATATCTTGCAGGCTGTCCACGAAACCAACGAATTTATCGTACAGGCGCCCTCCCCGTTCGGCAATTTCTATGGCATGGCGGTTCTGGTATTCCCGCTTCCATAAATCCTGGAGTAATTTTAGGGCAGCAATCAGGTTCGTGGGGCTTATCAGCAATATCCTTTTTTGATAGGCGTAATTCCAGAGTTCGGTATCGTTCTTAATGGCCAGCAAATAGGCAGGTTCGATAGGGATGAACAACATCACGAAATCCAGGGAGGGGGCATAGTCCTGGTAATTTTTCGAGCTCAGGTTCTCCACGTGGGCCCGTACCGAGCGGATATGGTTGGCCAGTTCTTTTTGTTGCTCACACGGATCGTCGGTTATCGTGTACCTTTCGTATGCCGTGAGCGATACCTTTGAATCGATGATAATCTTCCGGTTATCGGGGTAGAGCACCATCACGTCGGGCTGCAATTTTTTGCCGTCTTCTGTTTTCACTATATTGCCTGCCTCGTCCTTGATAAAACCCTGCACGAAATATTCCCGGCCTTTGGTCAAGCCTGACTGTTCCAGGATGTTTTCGAGGATCATCTCGCCCCAGTCGCCTTGTTTTTTGGCATCCCCTTTCAGGGCACGGGTCAGGTTATTGGCTTCTTCGCTTATCTTTTGGTTCAAGCTAACCAGTTCTTTGATTTTTTCTTCTAAAGAGAAGCGTTGTTTCGATTCTTTATCGTAGGTGTCTTCTACTTTTTTCTTGAAATCCTCGATATTCTTTCCGAGGGGCTCCAACAACTTGCCAATGTTCTCGCGGTTCAGGTCAGTAAATTTTTTGCTTTTGTCTTCCAGGATTTGGTTGGCAAGCACCTTGAACTCGTTGGTAAATTTCTCGCCAATTTCTTTTATTTCTTTTTTCTGGTTCTCGAGCTTTTCTTGTAAATTCTCGTTCACGGCCGTAAGGTTTGATATTTTTCCACTGGCCTTGGTCAATTGCCCGTTTTTTTCTTCCAGTTCGTCTTCCATCTTTTGCCCCCGGGCCATAAGTTGGTTAATTTCTTTGGTTTTTGCCTCGAATTGGGCGTCTTGAATAGCCTTTTTTTCTTGCAGCAGCGTGTATTGCCCGTTTCTCTCTTCCAGCTTTTTTTCCATGGACCCGAGCCGCTCATTGGTTTCCAAATGCTGTTTTTCGAGGCTTTGGTAGGCTGTTTTTAACGACGATAGTTCGGTCAACATTTTTTCCTTCTCGCCGCGCAAGCTCACGAGTTCTTGGTTCGCGTTTTCCAGGTTGCCCCTGTATTCTTGTAAGGTCTCGGCATAAAAATTTTTCCCGGCTTTGGAAAACAAGCCCTTGGCAATCCAAAAAATCACGAGCCCAACAATAAGCCCGATAAGCAAAAATATATATTCCATAATCCTTTTATTTTTGTATAAGTTCCCCGATTTTCTTGTTTTTTTTCACGTAATCATACAACTGCTTGTTAAATAGCCCCTCGTCTTGTAAAAAATGCACCTCGATGGGGATGTAATACAAGTTTTCTTTCAGTACAGTGGGTACTTCTTTTAAATTCTGAAACCGCATGGCATCCTTTTCCGTGGTGATAATCGCTTTTTTGGGGTTATCTATCCGCTCGAACATGTCCTTTACACGATCCAAGTCTTTTGGGGTGTAATAATGGTGATCCCTGAAATGCAACTCGGATATTTCGTGGTGATACCGCGAATTTGCCTTTTCAGTGGCCTGGGGTTGGCAATGCCCGAAACCATCAATACCTGCGGCTTAGCCTCTTTTAATCCTGCTTTCGACTGGTATCCAGCGGGATTGGGAAATACAGCTTTTAGCTCGCCATATTTTAAACTGGTAAAATACAACCGTTGGTAGGGATAGGGGTTTACCTCCTTGATAATAATCCTTTTTTCGACGGGTTTTATTTTCTCGGGGCATTTGGTGATGATAATAAGGTTGGCACGGTGCGATTCATAAGCCGGTTCGCGCAACCTGCCCATGGGCAGGAGGTAATCCTCTTTTATCATGTGGTTGTAATCAATTAACAAGATATTGATCCCTGGTTTCACGTATCGGTGTTGATAGGCATCATCCAACAAGATCACGTCAATGTCATTTTTTTCTTTAATTAGCTTTTTGATGCCTTTTACCCGATCCCTTTCCACGGCCACGGTCACGTGGGGGAACTTTTGTTTTATCTGCCTGGGTTCGTCACCGATCTCCTCGGTAGTAGAAGTGATGTTGGCCATGATAAAACGCCGGGTTTTTCTTTTGTACCCGCGGCTCAGGGTAGCCACGTTAAAATCTTTGTTCAACAGCTCTATCAGGTACTCGGTGTGCGGGGTTTTGCCCGTGCCCCCCACCGAAATGTTCCCGACAGAGATAACCGGGAAATTAAATTCCCGTGACGGTAATACACCTATATTAAACAATAAATTCCGGATATAAATTACCGTCCCGTAAAGGATTGTAAAAGGAAATAGCCACCAGTTCGGGAATGCTTTTTTTTTCTTCATACTTTTAATCGTTCAACGTCGTGTTAAAGGGTAAGCGTGCTTGGATACCTTCCCATTTTAAGGCTTTTTTCACTTGCAGGTAATGGGGATAATGCCCGCCTAGTTCTGATTTCAGGATACGTGTTTTTGCCGATCCCGAAACTTGCTTCAGGAATTCTGTAAAGGGGTCTTTGGCCTTAGGCAGGTTCACGATCCGGTACTTGGTAAGGCCTGTAACGTCTTTGGCTATTTTTATGGCTTTTTCAAGCCCGCCATACTGATCGGCCAAGCCTATTTCTACGGCGTCTTTTCCGCTCCAAACCCTGCCCCGGGCAATTTTATCCACTTCTTCGTAGGTCATTCCCCGGTCTTCGGCCACCCGGGCCACGAATTCCTTGTAAAAGTTGTCCATGTGTTTTTTAAACACCATTCTTTCCGCCCCGGTAATGGGCCTGAAAAAATTGCCCACGTCGCTGGATTGGTTTGTTTTTACCAGATCAGAAGTAATGCCCAATTTATCGTTCATGAATTCTTTTCCGGTAAGGAAAATACCGAAAATACCAATAGAACCCGTGATGGAATTAGGGCTGACCAGGATGGTATCGGCGGGGGAGGCAATATAGTACCCACCAGATGCCCCCAGGTTGCCAATGGAGGCAATGACAGGCTTTACCTTTTTGGTCAACCGTATCTCGCGCCAGATAACTTCGGAAGCAAGGGCACTACCACCGGGCGAGTTTATCCTGAATACCACGGCCTTGATCGAAGAATCTTCCCGGGCCGAACGGATGGATCGGGAAAGCTTATCAGAGGCAATTTGATCGTCATCATTTTCGCCAGGCATAATTTCGCCACCGGCGTATATCACGGCAATTTTATCCCTTGCCAAACCTCGGTATTCCCTTTTCTTGGGTACATGGTTATATTTCATGATGGAAACAAAAGGGGGCTTCTTGGAAGTGCCTGCCAGTTCTTGCAAGCGATCGATTACCTGGTCGCGGTATAATAGCTTGTCAATAATGTTATTGTCCACGGCATTGGCCGGGTTTTCGATTGTCGCCAAGCGATCGGTAATATCATTCAGTAAATTAGTATTCACGTTCCGCTCTTTCGAGATGTTCTTGATGGTGTAATCCCATATCGAGGAAATATAGGCCATGCGTTGTTCCTTGTTTTCAGGGCTCATGTCTTGGCGGGTGTAGGTTTCCACGAAGCTTTTATACTCGCCGTGGCGGATAACTTGAGGTTCGAGCCCGAGTTTTTCCATGGTGCCTTTGATAAAAATTTCTTGGCTCCTGAGGCCCTTTAATTCCAGTAGCCCGGCCGGGTTCAGGTAAATTTCGTCAGCTACCGAAGCCAAGTAATAGGTATTCTGGGTTAGAAAATCGCCATAGGCCACGATAAACTTGCCGCTATCTTTCACTTGTTTAAGCTTATCGCGAATTTCTTCAACCGTGGCAAAGCCTGCTTGCACGAATTCCATGTCTAGAAAAACGCCCTTTATTTTATCATCTTGCATGGCCTTGTCAAGGTTGGCAAGAATATCGTTCAAACCGATGATGGGGCTTGGTTTAAAGGTATTAAAATCGAAATGTTTCATCGGGTTCCCGGGGGTGCGGTCAGGAATGGGCTGGTCTAATTCCAAGTGCAAAATCGAGTTGGGTTTTACGGTAATTTCTTTTTCGGCTGTTGACAAAGCAGTGGAAAGAATGATAAAAAACGTGAAGAAGACGATTAACCCGGCAATGAGAAATCCGACAATCGACGCGAGGGTGAACTTTAAAAAGCTTTTCATGGGTTGATAGATTTTAGTTTTTTATAATTAAAATTTATGCACCAGTAACCAGTATAGGGCCTTTGGCCCTGATTATTCCAGCTTAGGGTATATTTTGGAAAATGGTTTTTTACAAATTTAACATCTTCGATTAAAAAAGAAAATCAAATATCATTAAAGGATCATGAAATTTTTGGCGTATTCCCTCGTCAAGTAATTATCGTAGCTCATGCAAACGTGCTGCGCGAAACGTATGGCTTGCCCGATAATATCGTCCCAGGTATTTTTTGAAATCGTTGCAATATCTTTTATTGTTAATTGGTTTTTGTAAATACCATAAATAAGTCCCGCACTAAAATTATCACCCGCGCCTATGGTGCTCACGGGCTTGATTTGAGGCACGGGATAGAAGTGTTTTTCCCTGCCCCGGTACACGAATACCCCATCCTTGTTGGCGGTATATACAAGGCAAGAAATATCGAATGGTTGAAGGGCTTCCCATGCCTCACCCGGGTTATTGGCCCCGAAAATATTTCGGAAATCTTCATCAGAGCCTTTCACGATTTGGGCTAGTTGGAAATTTTCATTGATGTATTGCTTGATTTTTTCATGCTCGCTCGCGTTGGATTTCCTGAAATTCGGGTCATAAAAAATGAAGGCCTCCTGGTTATTTGCCTCCCTTAATAAAGCCTTCAGGGGGCAACGGTTTTCTCCTTTCACGGCAAAAGAAGAACCAAAAAGGAATATATCATTGGCTTTAAATTCTGGCACGGCCCATTCCTTGCTTTGCCCGGTGGCCCTGTAAATGCTGTAGTCCGCGTTATTTTGCTCGTTTAAAAAGGCGAGGGCAACGCGCGAGAGCCCCTCGAAGCGTTGGATACTATCGGTTGAAATCCCGTTGTCGCGAATAAAAGCGTAAGAAATATCCCCGATCTTGTCTTTCCCGAACTCGGTAATAAAACTTACCGGGATACCTAACCGTGCCAACGAAACGGAAGTGTTCAGGGTGGATCCCCCCACCCGCGACTCAACGGGACGGTTTTCTTTAAACAAAACATCAAATGTAGTAGCACCAATGGTGTAAACTTTTCGTTGCATCTTTTTATGTCTTGATTAAGTACTTTCGCGTGATATGTTTCAAGGGAATTAATAAAAAAATCCAGGCAAACTGTGAGGCAAGGTAAAAAAGGGTAAAGGGTGGCGCGAAATAAATAATGGACAGTGATACCCCCAGGCCAATGTTGTTCATTCCCGATTCCAACCCCGCCGCGGCTTTTTCTCGCCGGCCCCTGCCTGGTAAAAAAAGCCAGCCCATGGCAAATATCAGGCTATAAAGGCCCAACGCGAACAAGAAATAATAAATTACCTGCACGGGATCTTGCAATAAGTATTGCCTGTTTTTTGACACCCCCAGGATAATGATCGCGGAAAGGCAAAAAACGGTGACCAAGGGAAGGGATTTTTTGGCCAACTGCTTTACTTTTGGTTTTCTCCTTAATGGCCAATGCAACAGAAAAGGCAACAAGATGGTAAAAACCAGGGTAAACACCAATTTGCCCGCGGATACATTTCCTTCAAGCCCATACCATCCCGGGATTAACAGGGGTATGCTTACCAGGGCCAAAATATTCCCGAGGAACAAGATAGACACGGCTAGTTGAAAATTTCCTTTTAACATGGAAACAATTGCAGGGGAAGACACCCCCGGGGGCAAAAATAACAAGAAGGCCAGGGCAAAGGCCCAAAAATCAGAAAATTTCCCAACAAGGTAAAATACAACGACCGGTAAAACCAGGAAGCGTAACACGGAAAAAAAGATAGAGAATGTAAGGTTTGCACGCAGGGCTTCCGCTTTTAATTCGAATTGGAAAAAAGAAGTAAAAATAATCAAGAACAACATGCCTAATA
>CAZKIR010000055.1:0-7017 GCA_964552835.1 uncultured Bacteroidales bacterium | reverse complement strand
AATATCAGGTAGGAAACCCCTTGCCCGGGTTCTGGCACGATCAAGCCAACCAGGCTGGCCAAAAACAAGATACCCGCGAAATATTTGTCAATAATTTTTTTCACGATTTCATTCATTTATTGGTCTCGTGTAATTTACCCCCGATAATCGGGGCAGTCCATTCAAAAATAACTTAAGATAGCGAGCGCACAAGAAATCATTCCATCGCACGAAAAACAGATGTTTTTTTTGAGTGAACATTTGATCTATGACCTTCATTTAACAGCGCTTCAAAACACTGATCTTTTAGCCCACGAATATACATTAAATAATGCCTTCACGGGACAAAAATGAAAAAATGGGAAGTGTTTTTATATCCCTTCAATGATATACCCGTGGGCAGGTATCGAGTATTGGTTTACCTGAACGGGGCCGGCGTTAAAATTACAAATGATCTTGTATTTTTCGCCAAACACGGTTTCTTCCACCGTTGCGTCACCGGTTAAAAAACGGTGGTTGGTCATGGGCAACAAGCCTATTTTTTCATGCCATCTGTCTACTTTGAACGATTTTTGAAACATTTCTTTGGTCAACTCGGTTGAACTAAAGCCCACGGTGGATGACATGTCTCCTTTTCGGATATTGCCAAAGCCTGGTTTCATGAAAAAGTGCAGGTGGTAACCCCACAACATGTCTTCTAGCCAGCGGGGGTAATCCGTTCCCGGCTCAAAAGTTATATACCGGCAACTGAACACCGAGTCGTGAAAAACCAGCGACCACAAGGGGATGGTTTCCCCGGCATGGCGTGCATGACGGTTTTCCGAGTAATCCACGATGGTGTTCCCGTACTCGTTGCCTTCCTCGCTACCAACCAATACCCCGTCTTTTTTGAACAATCGGAGCAAGTCTAGCTTGTTTTGCAAATCCTGGGCCCTTGAAAGCCGGTTGCCCTGCTCGTATGATTGTTCCAGCTTGGATGCCGTGGCCGTGTCAATAAACATGGCACCAGGTCCTAGCCCTTTCATTTTTTCCCAGTTCCGTGTCGCGTATTCCAGGGCGTCCCGGCTGTTCACGATATAAGCCTGCCCCCCTGCCCATAGCCCCCCGTGCATCCAATCGCCATTGGATCGGATGTTTATCCCTTTCGGAAAACTGGAGTAAGCCTCGTACATGTCTTGGTAGTTATCGTGCAAGGAAGTGACGATATGTTTACCGGGTTGCATCAAGTTTTTCATCTCTTCCACGGGACCCAGCAAGGGTTCGGGCGGCCAAATGTCTGGGTGGGAAGCATCGTACCCACCGTTTATCCATCCCCTCAAGGCTACCAGGCCTTTTTCAAAACCTATCTCGCGAGCATACTGAAGGGATTTGGCCACGTCGGCGTGGGTAAAGTCCACTTTTGTGCCACCAGTCACCCGGTTTTTCATTTGTTGCTCGTTAAACCAGTATTCCCTGGCGTTTTCGCGGGGCAGCGAAGGCCACGCTTGAAAATAACTTAGGGTACGTCCGCCCAGCATATTTTCAAGACTTGGGTTTTTATCTATTTTTTCTTGCAAGCTTTTAAACCGGCCAATGCTTTGCAAGTGTTCCCGGTAGGTTTTGGCCAGTTGCACGTGCCCCCCCTTGATAAAACGGTAGGAAAGGGAATACGCGTTGCCCCATTTTTCTTGTTTCTTGAGCCATCCGTCCGTAAGCTGGTTGCTGGCCAGGAAACCGCCCGCGTCAACTACCTTTTCACCAAACACGGCCATCCAGGCATGCTCGCCCTCCAGGCCGCCCAGCCATTTCATGTTTAAATGGGTAAAAAAGAGTAAAAATTGCCTTGTCCAGATATCAGCCTGTTCCTTGTGTATCAATCGTCCGGCATGATGAGGTATGACCACTTTTTCAGATAGGATGAGCGGTGGAAATATCAAGCTGGGCAAGCTTTCGCTGATTTTAAGCAATTGAAAGCGAAGCCAAGGCCCGTCAAGGTAAAACCGGCAGGCAAAGTGTCCCTTTACCCGGTTCTGGCGGTTTACCATATCGTACTGATATACATCGCCTTGTTTTTTCACCACGAAACGGGCAGGATATTGTTCCATCAAGGTCCGTTCGGCCCTGAGCCATACCCGGCCCTCGTCGATTAAACCATCATCTTGGATGGCGATGGCCGACATTTGCCAGGTTTTCTGGTTTTTCTTGTCAAGAATCTCTGCCGCCCCGTTATTGAACAAGGTAAAGCATGTAAATTCATTCTCCAGGGTATCCATTTTTTCAGCCCCGGGCAGGTTTTCATAAATCTTGGAGGGGCTTTCGCCGGGCTGGCAGGCATTTATTGCCTCCAGGCTGACGACACCGGCTCCCAGCAGGGCGGATGATTTTAAAAAGATCCTTCTTTTCATGATGGGTAAGATTAGTAGTTAGCAGTTTCTCTTCCGTAAACACGAAAATATAAATAAATCCGCACTCTTCTTTACAAAAGAAACATTTATTACAAAGCAAGGTTTTCTTTACCGCCACGCGATGGATGGAAAGAAAAATTCCATACGCTTGCAGGATCAAGAGCAGGAGGCCAGGTTTAAACTGTTTTTTTTACCATTTGTCAAAGAAAATTCATAATATCGCAAGGTAATCTTAAAAACAAGAAAGAATGAAACGAAACTACAAGCTGCTATCGGGTATTTTGCCCCTTTCATTCCTGGCCTGTAACCAACAAGGGGAAGCCCCCAGGCCCAATATAATCCTTATCTTGGCCGATGACATGGGGTATTCTGACATCGGGTGTTTTGGTTCGGAAATCAATACCCCAAACCTTGACCACCTCGCGCATGAAGGCGTACGTGTGACCCAATTCTACAACAACGCGCGATCATGCCCCTCGCGAGCGGCCTTGCTCACGGGGCTATACCCTCACCAGGCGGGCGTGGGCGGCATGACTGACACTGACATCCCCATCCCAGAATACCAGGGATACTTGACCGAACAAAGCATGACCCTGGGCGAGTTGCTTAAAGAAGCTGGGTATTCTACTTATCTATCTGGTAAATGGCACGTGGGCGAGGAAAAAGAGAGCTGGCCCCATGCCCGTGGTTTTGAAAGGTGTTTTAGCTCGATAAAAGGGGCTGGCAGCTATTTTGATTTCTTTCCTTACCGGAACAAGAAATGGCCTCCCGGTAATGAACTTATCGTGGTAAATGGTGACCAACAAATAGCACCCCCGGATACCCAATTCTACGTGACCGATTTATACACGGATTACGCCCTGGACTACTTGAAAGAACATGATCCGGGCAAACCCTTTTTCTTGTACCTTGGTTACACGGCACCCCATTGGCCCCTGCATGCCCTGCCAGAAGATATTGCCAAATACGAGGGCAAATACCAGATGGGCTGGGACAGTCTACGGGCGCAACGCTTCCGTAAATTGATAGAAACGGGGTTGATACATCCCGGCACCAAACTTTCTGAACGACATGAACACGTGCAAGCCTGGGATTCGCTTAGCGATGAAGAACAAGCCTACCAAGAGCGCTTGATGACCGTGTACGCGGCCATGATTGACCGCGTGGACCAAAACATCGGGAGGATTATCAACCATCTGGAATCCTCTGGTCAAATGGACAACACCTTTATCGTTTTCTTGTCGGACAATGGTGGCTGCAGGGCTGGAAACCTGGCTTATAGCTCGTATAGCCACGAGCGGTTTGACCCCGGCGCCTTGCCAGGGTCCCCTGAATCCTTCACGGGATACGGCGCGGGTTGGGCCAATGCCAGTAACACCCCTTACCGCCTGTTTAAATCCACGACGCACGAGGGCGGTATAGCGACCCCTTTTATCGCCTATTTCCCGAAAAAATTCGGGGAAAACAAGATCCTTTCCACCCCGGCACATATCGTGGATATCTTGCCCACTTTTGCCCAATTGGCCGGGGCGGGTTATCCCGAAACCTTCCATGGAAACAAACTTAAACCCCTGCAAGGAAAAAGCCTCGTGCCCTTGTTGGAAGAAAACAAGGCCATGGAAAAACGCGCGTTTTTCTTCGAGCACATGGGCCGAAAGGCTGTTATTGAAGGCCATTGGAAACTCGTGAAACAAAGAGGGCAAGAGTGGGAACTGTATAACTTGGAAACCGACCGGGGAGAAACGAACAATCTCGTGGATCAAAAGCCTGGGCTGGCCAACAACTTGAAAGAAAAGTACAATGCCTGGGCCACTGAAAACGGGGTACTTCCCTGGGACGAGGTACAGGAAAAAATCCCGTACAAGTTCTAACCTGAATATTTCAGGCTACCCCAGGTGGTTTATAATATAATGAAAAAATGTAGAAAAAACCCACACCCGGTTGCAGGGATTCAACAATATTATCCCGCGTGGGCGTGGATTTTTTCTGATTCAACCAGTTCAGCTCCTTTTTTTTCTAATTCTTCAAGGGTGTTTTGGTACCCTTTTTCCCCTTCCACGGCAAGGGTAGCATCTTTTATCACCTTGGTGTTGTAGCCAAGTTGTAAGGCATCCAGTGCGGTAAACCGAACACACACGTCAGCTGCCAAGCCGGCTATATACACTGTGTCAACCCCTTTTTCCTTGAGGTAAGCGTCCAGGCCGGTGCCTTTTTTGTGGCCGTTGTCGTAGAAGCCACTATAGCTGTCTATTTTGGGATCCATACCTTTTTTAAATACTTGGCTGATCTTGTTCGTGTTTAAATCAAACGAGAATTCAGCCCCTTCCGTTTGCTGCACGCAATGGTCAGGCCATAGGATTTGTTCGAGTCCTTCCAGTTCTATCACGTCACCGGGTTTTTTCCCCTCGTGGTTCGAGGCAAAACTCCCGTGGTTTGCCGGGTGCCAATCCTGGGTTGCCACCACCAGTTTAAAATCGTCCAGTATCTTGTTCACAACGGGTACTACCTGGTCGCCAGCTTCCACGGCCAACGAGCCGCCTGGCAAGAAATCTTTCTGTAAATCAACGAGTATTAGCGCTTTCATAAGCATCTTTTTTTGGTTACACGAATCCTGTTTATAATTAAAGGTAAAAAAATCATGCCAAAAAAAATAAAGTGCCCACTGGACCGGGCGTTAAAATCGATCGTCTTAACGTTAGGGCTTAACGGATAAGGTTCTCAATGCCAATGGGTATAGCCATCGGTTATTTATTCCCAGCAGTTACCCGGGCGGGATTTGTTGCACGATAGGTGCCACGTTCTCGTGAAAAAGAGGCATCACCACGCGATAATAGTACAAACTTCATTTCTAAATGGCCGTTAATCGATTATTGTACAAGTATGACTGAAATTTTTTTATATTTGCCTGTATAAAAAATTACCAACAACCAACTATGTTTAATTAAACCTGAAACAAAATGATTACCATTGACAATTACACCATCGCAGTCATTTTTTTTATCATGACCATGATTTGCTGGGGTTCATGGGCCAACACCCAAAAAATGGCCCAGAAAACCTGGCGTTTTGAATTATTTTACTGGGACCTTTCCCTTGGTCTCCTTATTTTTGCCGCGGTAGCTGCCTTGACCCTTGGAAGCATGGGCGACACGGGTCGTTCTTTTTTTATGGATTTAAAACAAGCCGATACGTCCAGCATAGTTTTCGCTATGTTGGGCGGTGTTGTTTGGAACCTTGGCAATATCTTGCTGGTAGCTGCCATTGCCGTGGCCGGTATGGCTGTTGGCTTTCCTATCGGAGGGGGATTGGCCTGGGTGTTGGGCATCATGTTTAATTATGTCCTGGTTATCCTTGACAAGGGCAAGCCCGAGAGCAATCCCGTGTTACTCTTCGGCGGCGTCGCGTTCATCGTTGTGGCCATTATTTTAAGCATGTTCTCTTATAAACGCTTGGCCAGCGCTACCAAAAAGCCTACCGTGAAGGGCATTCTCTTGTCGGTTTTTGCCGGTTTGCTAATCGCGTTCTTTTACGGTTTGGTGGTAAAATCCATCGATAACCAATTCCTGGCCGGTGGCACGGGCACCTTGACCCCGTTTTCTGCAGTGTTTTTCTTCACGATCGGGATTTTTGTTTCTACCATCATTTTTAATCCCTTTTTCATGAAATACCCTGTTCAGGGCTCACCGGTAAAAATGAAAGAATACTGGAAAGGAAATTTCAAAACACATATGTCGGGCGTAATGGGTGGTTTTATCTGGATGCTGGGCATGGTAATGAGCTTCATGGCTGCCGGTGCGGCTGACCCGTCCATCTCGTATGCCCTTAGCAATGCGGCACCCGTGGTGGCCATCTTGTGGGGCGTGTTTGTTTGGAAAGAATTCAAAGGGGCACCCAAGGGCACGAACATGTTGCTTACCATCATGTTTATCGCGTACCTGATTGGCCTGGTATTCGTCACCGCTTCACATTAATGATTTTTCATGCTGTTCGGGCTGTTCGATCCTGAACAGCCCGGGCGGTATAGCTTTTTTATGGAAAAAAAAGCAAGAAAAAATCAAAAGAACATTTTTTTGGAACGAGGGTTAAATGCCTGTAAAAAAGCATAAAATTCTGCCTATAATATTAGGTTAACCATTCTTTACATGAAATCCCGTGCTAGTGTATCCATATCAAGTCCAGGCAATATACCCTCTTGACGGAGGGCAGTAAAAATTCTTTTTAACTCCCCGTGTTGGTGCCATGAACCTTGAAAATGTTGTTGTATCACGTCAATTGTGCCAGGGGGTACCGGCCCGTTCACTTGAACAGAAGCAACCTTGCCTTTTTTTACCTCCAGCCTTATTTTTGCTATTGTCCCCCCGGGCATTTTTAGTTCTCTCGTGATGGAATAAATGGGCGAGTAGCCGTAGTTCCATTCCCAGGTATCATACTTTTTTTGCCGCAAGTGTTGAATATTTTTTCTATCCTCCCGGGAAAGCTCGTAAGCCCGTGCACCGGGAAAGGTTTTTTGTATGGATTGAAACAAGTATTCTTCGAAGGTTTTAATATTCATGGAACTGTCGAGGTATTTCGAGATGTTTACTACCGGGCTGGGGACCGATTGTACAGCTTTATCCGAGTACCTTCCGGTTTTCTTTTCCAGGATTTTGCCCAA
>CAZKIR010000054.1:7444-13694 GCA_964552835.1 uncultured Bacteroidales bacterium | reverse complement strand
CAAACCTGAAAGCCCTTTTCGACACCTCCCCACAAGTATATTTTCTCCTGGACCAAAATTTCAATATCCTTACCCACAACCGTAACGCGGATAGGTTTGTAAAAGATTACGTGAAAAAAGATTTTCCGGAAAGCAATAATATATTCGATTGTTTGCCACCGGCCCTTTCCAACATGGTAAAAAAACAGGTAAACGCGGCTTTAAAAGGGGAAAACATAAGCTTTGAAAAAAAAGTCACCTTTTCAAATTCCATGCTAAGATGGTTTAATATTAGTTTTAAACCAGCCTTTGACGCCACATCAAAAATTTTTGCCGTTTCCTTTAGCTTGCTTGATATAACGGATATCAAGCGTACCGAGAATTCATTGGAAAGGGAACGAAACCTGTTATTAACCTTGATCAATAACGCCCCCGATACCATTTACGTGAAAAATACCCAGGGGCGCTTTATCATTGGCAATTATTCTTTGTCCAGGTTAATGGGGTGCGAATCGTCCGAGGATCTCTACGGTAAAAGCGATTTTGATTTTTACCCACAAGAAATAGCAAAAAAGTTTTACCAGGACGAACAAAATATTATCAAAACAGGCATCCCCGTCATTGACATGGAGGAAAAAGTCCAGTTCGAAGGGTGCGAGCCCTACTGGTACTCTACTACCAAGGTGCCCTTGAAAAACAACGAGGGCGATATTATCGGGATTATCGGGATTGGCAGGGACATCACCGAGCGTTATAATTCAAAAGAAGAATTGAAAAAAGCCAAGGAAGCTGCCGAAACTGCCGACAACCTGAAAACTGCTTTCTTGGCCAACATGTCGCACGAGATACGTACTCCCCTGAACGGAATAATTGGTTTTTCCGAGATAATAAAAAATAACAGTGATCTGCCTGAAGAAGAAAAAAACAAGTACCTAGACGTTATTTTGCGCAACGGCATCCACTTGTTAAACTTGATAAATGACATTATTGATTTATCAAAAATAGAAACCGGCGAGTTAAAACCTTCTAAAAAAGAATTCTCTATTAATGATTTAATAGCCGATTTACATAAATTATACAAGGAAGAACTCTATTTGAAAGATAAAGAGAACATCCGGCTTAAAACATCTTGTGCCTTTTCGGACGAAGAGGCCATGTTATTTTCGGATGAGCCACGTTTGAAACAAGTTTTCAATAATTTGTTAAACAACGCGGTAAAATTTACTTTCAAGGGAGATATTAAATTCGGCTATTATACCGATGAAGGGGCAAGAAACATAATTTGTTTCGTGAAAGATAGCGGCATTGGTATCCCAGAAGAAAAAAAAGACATTATTTTCACCCGCTTTCGGCAAATTGATGGTTCCACGACACGTAAATACGGGGGCACCGGCTTAGGCCTCGCGATATCCAAGGGGATTATCAACATCCTTGGCGGGGATATTTGGCATAAACCCTCTAACCCAGGCGGTACCACGTTTTACTTTTCATTTCCTTACGTGCCAGTGAGCATGTTAAGCGAAAAAATACAAATGCCCACAAGCGAAAGTGATTTAAAATGGGAAGGAAAAAACATCTTGCTCGTGCAAGATGACGAGTACAATACCCTTTACCTTTCCAAACTATTTGAAAAAACAGGCGCAAGTGTCCATGAAGCCGAACTGGCCAACGAAGCCATAAAAATGATCAAGGAAAAAACCCCGGTCGACCTCGTGATTACAGATTATCAATTACAACGGGTAAACGGGCTTCAACTGGCCAAGCTTATCCGTCAACACGGCTCGGAGGTCCCGGTTTTCGTTCAAAGCATTGAAAATTTTGAAGAAGAAGAGCTCAAGGTGTTAGCCCGGCAAAATATTCACATCATAGGCAAACCCTTTAACGTGAAGATATTTTTTAAGCAAATATCAAACTTGTTTAAATAATTACTCCTTTATTGGTATTTATATCGCCCGAAGAAAAGAATGCAATTGATTTATCCAATTGGAACGATTAAACCGTTCCAATTGGATAAATTTTTATTATCTTCCCCGATTCATATTATACCAGGGAATGATCATGTAGACGTTCAGGGGCAGGGACATCTTATATGCCATAAATAGCCAATGTAAGATGAACCTCGTTTATAAAAATAAAATATTGGTTTTCAAAAAGGATGTAAAATTACATTTTTTTAAAAGTAAATATTAGTTTTGTGAACTATTTGGACAAATTGTCGTAAGTAAAAAAATATAATTATTAATATTTTTTGTAGCATAGGATGGTAACTGTTACTGACCAAGACCTAAAGTACTTTGTGAATGCACTGAAGAGCTTTTCAGAATTTGATTTTACCGAGTATTCTGAAAAATCATTAAAGCGTCGGTTGCAGAAGATACTATTGGATTACAAGATAGATGTTCCCGGCTTGTTGCGGGATTTAAAGAAAGACAAGAAGCTTCTCGAGAAAGTCATCAATGATATCACTGTTAATACCACCGAGTTGTTCCGTGATCCTCAAATATGGCACTCGCTACGCTATAATGTTTTGCCCGAGTTAAAAGACAAGAACAATATCAACATCTGGCATGCCGGCTGTTCCACCGGGCAAGAAGTGTATTCCATGCTCATCCTTCTACAAGAACTCGACATGTTTGACAAGGCCAAGGTTTTGGCCACGGACATAAATTCTGAAGTACTAGACCTGGCCAGCAAAGGGCAATACAAGTACCGTTTTAATATCGGGTACCTGGATAATTTTGATAAAGTGGTGAAAGAAAACCCGTTTAATTACGATGAGTTTCACGACGTTGCTTACGAAAAATATTTTAAGATAGACAAAACGAAAGACCAAATTCAAATGAACCAGTTTTTAATCGACAAGCCATTTTTTCGAAAGCATGACTTGTCGATCGACGGGAACATGCCTTTTACCAAATTTGATTTAATTTTTTGCCGGAACGTGATAATCTATTTTAATTATAGTTTGCAAAATAAAGTTTTCAGCCTTTTCTATAATAGTTTGTTTAGCCACGGGTACTTGTACCTGGGCATGCACGAAACCATACTGGGGCCATACGCCTCCAAATTCGTGAAAAAGAAATTCCATTATTTACGAAAAGATTAAGGGGAAATTTAAGAAATAAATGTAATTCGTTAATTTTTTTATCGTGGATTGGTCAAATCGCATAGAACTCGGCATAACGGACACGCGCAAGATAATCAGCGTGATAAAGGATAATCATGGCTATGATTATAAAAATTATGCCTTGACTTTTTTCAAGCACCGGCTCGAGAAAGTCATCGAAAAGCATAACCTTAGGGATGCCGAGGGCTTGATAGAAAAACTGGAAGAAGGTGGGGGGTTTTTCGAAAAATTCGTGCAGGATGTTTCTGTTGAAACCACTGAACTTTTCAGGAACCCTTCTCTATGGAGGATCATCCGTGATGAATTTTTGCCAAGGCAATTAAAGTCACATAACCGTTTCAAGATATGGCTGGCCAATTGTCAAACCGGAGAAGAACTTTACTCCATGGCTATCATGATAGAAGAAGCAGAATTATGGGATCGGGTAGAAATTTTCGCTTCGTATGACAGCGACCGGAACTACGAACTAATAAAATCCGGCAAATTCGGCCTACACAAATTAGAGACCAACGAAGCGAATTACAAGCGTTTTAACTGCTTCGAAGAACTCTCGAGGTACTATGAAATAAAAAATAACGCGGGATACTGGGACACTTCCTTGATAAAAAAGATAAAATTTTCAAAACAAAATATTACATTTGATAGTTCCCTGGGACATTTTAACCTGGTGTGGTTTAGGAACCAGATGATCTATTATAACCAATCATTACAGGATCATGTATTAAGGATTATTTATGATAGCCTTTACCCCAGTGGGCATCTCGTGACAGGCGAAAAAGAGTCGGTCGCGAACAGCAGCCTGAACAAGCAATTCAGGTCAATAAACGACAACGAAAAAATATATAAAAAAATATAGTGTATAAAGCAATTATCATAGGAGGATCAGCGGGAAGCTTCCAGGTTATAACAAAAATACTTGGTTCGCTACCGGTAAACTTTAAATTGCCCGTTCTGTTAAACTTGCACAGGCTAAAGCACGTGCGTTCGGGGTTTGTTGAAGCCCTTTCCCTGCGCTCTTCTATCCCCATCAAGGAACCCGACGATAAGGATCCGATAAAACCGGGGATTGGTTACCTGGCACCTGCAAATTATCACATGTATGTTGAATTGGGCAACAAGATTGCCCTATCCACGGAAGAACCGGTAAACCACTCTCGCCCCTCTATCGATTTATCCTTTATCACGGCTGCAGAAGCTTATCGCGAAAAACTAATCGGCATTATCCTCTCGGGGGCCAACCGGGACGGGGCTTATGGCTTAAAAAAGGTAAAAGATTTCGGGGGGCTTGCCATGGTTCAAGACCCAGGGGAATGCCAGGTAAAAACCATGACAGAAACATCCATCCAGCTAACGAAAGTTGATCATATATTTAAAACGGATGAAATTATTAGGTTTTTAAACAAACTATAGCTACATGAACTGGATAAAAAATAGCAAATTATTTACTTTATTGGCCTTGGTTATCTTTATCATAGCCCTGGCCTTCCTTTTCTTTGGCTTATGGAATGTAAGTTTATTGGCCCAAGAAAGCCAAAAACTGATAATTGTTAATTATATTTACCTCATTATTATTTTACTGGCAGGGGGCTTTTTATTTTTTCTTGCCATGAAAAATAACACGATGGCCAGCTCGTTTTCAAATCAATTGGCTGAAATTGAAAAACGAAAGAGAAAAGAAAAGAAAGCCAGGGAACAAGCTGAAAAAACCAAGGAAGAAAGACAACAAGAAGAAATTGACGAAAGGGTCAGGGAACTTTTACCATCAGATAAAACGGAAAAATTAGAAGAATATAGCGAGGAATTATTAAAAAGGATATCAAAAGAATACGAGATCGTGGTAGGTTTGGTACACGTGAAAAAATCAGGGGATGAAATCTTTACCGTTTTCGGGAAATATGCCTTTTATTCCGAGGAGCCCCCGGCCGATTTCAAACTGGGGGAAACTATACCAGGCCAAGCCGCGAAAGATAAGCAGTTGATAAATATTTCAGGGATACCGGAAAAATATTTTGAAGTATTGTCAGGACTGGGAAAAGCTGCACCGACCCAAATGTTGGTGGTGCCTGTAGTATATAACGGGGAAACGATCGCTGTGTTGGAGCTGGCTGCATTTAAAGCATTCAACCAGAAAGATGAAATGTTTTTTAATAGCTTTGCAAAAGAAATATCAGGTACGTTTGCCAAATTAACCCAAAAAGCTTGATTTGATGGTTAAAGCTGTAACTAAAGAAAATAAGCCGGTTCAAGGTCACCAAAAAATATTCCTGGGTTTTTTGATTGCCCTTATTGTACCTCTTATTGCTTGGTTTGTAGATATATCGGGGCAACAAATGCCATTTAATTTTCAATACATTGCCAAGGTACACCAGCACAACCCTGTTCATTGGATCATCGATACAGTTCCCCTGCTTGTCGCGATAGTCTTGTATTTTATTTTCAGGAAGGAAGAAAAAACCCGTCTTGAATTTCAAAAACAATTGCAACAAAAAGACGAAACCATTGATAAAAATGCCAATTTTGCCCAACAAATTGGCGAGGGGGATTACGATGCCACCCTGGAGATAAACGACGAAGATGATATTTTGGGAAAATCCTTGCTGGTTATGCGCGACAACCTGAAGGCCAGCAAGGAAAAGGAAAACGAAGAAAACTGGATTGCCCGGGGACGGGATATAATCTCCGGGATTTTAAGGCTGCATAATGATATTGACGAACTTTCTTACGAGGTCATGGTGCAACTTATCAAGTATATACAGGTTATCCAGGGGGCTTTGTACCTGTATAATGATAAAGATGAGACACTTAAGAATGTTGCCGCCTACGCTTACAACCGGAAAAAATACCTGAAGCAGGAATTTAAAATGGGGCACGGGCTGATTGGCCAGTGTGCTTACGAGATGGACGTGATTTACCGGACAGAAATACCGGAAGACTACGTGACGATCACTTCTGGCATTCTCGGCGACAAAAAACCCGGGAGCATCTTGATAGTGCCCTTGATAACAGACGAAAAATTACAGGGCGTTATCGAATTTGCCTCCATCGAGGACGAAATACCCGGGCTTACCATTAAATTTTTAAAAGAATTTAGCGAGATAATCGCCCGCACCATTTACAACCTACGTATTAACCAACGCACGGAAC
>CAZKIR010000054.1:3352-7434 GCA_964552835.1 uncultured Bacteroidales bacterium | reverse complement strand
TGACCGAGGAACTGAAAGAAAACGAGGAAGAACTACGGCAAAATGCCGAAGAAATGCGGGCTACCCAAGACGAGTTGAAAAAATCAAACGAGAAGCTCGAAACCCAAATCAAGGAAGTAGAAAATGCGCAAAAGCGATTATACACCCTCCTAGAAAACGCCTCGGAGGTAATTTTTATTTATGATAAACACTTGAAATTAAAATACATTAGCCCCTCGGTACAAAAAATCCTGGGCTATACCACGGATGAGATGATGAAAGGGAAAGACATGGATCGTTTGACCCGGAAAGGGGAATCCGAGTTACGGGACATGTTTAAAAAGCTGATTGATAAACCAGATGAGCCGCAAAAACTGGAGTACACTTACATGAAAAAAGACGGCCAAAAAATATACCTCGAAACCATTGGCCGGAACTTGCTTAGCAATCCCGCTATTAACGGGATAATCCTTAACTCACAAGACATCACGGCAAGAAAAAGGGCTGAAAAGGAAGAACGCATGAGAAGCAAGATGCAAGCCCTTTCAGAGAACAGTACCGATATGATCTTGCGGATGAACCCATCCGGGCAATTCTTTTATGCTAACCCCATGGTAGAAGAATATATCGGCTATAAACCCGGGCAACTTATAAACAAAACCCTCGGTCAAGTTAAAATAAACGAAACGTACCTGAATTATTTCAGGGACACTATTAACGAGGTAAAATTTAACCTGAACAAGATCACCAAGGAAATTACCATCGAAACAGAGCTGGGTGAACGCATCATGAGCATTGACGCGATCCCGGAATTTAACGAAAATGAACTTGAAACAATTTTATTCGTTAACCATGATATAACCGAGGCAAAGCGGATAGAACACGAGATCCAGGACAAAAACAAGAAAATTACCGAGAGCATTAATTATGCCCAACGTATACAAACATCGATTTTACCTGATTCGAAAGTATTACAGGAATTATTGCCCAAGTCCTTTATCCTCTACAAGGCCAGGGATGTTGTAAGTGGTGATTTTCCCTGGCTTTTTAAAAAAGGCAATTACATTTACGTGGCCGCGGTAGACTGCACCGGGCACGGGGTTCCTGGTGCCTTGTTGTCTTTTATCGGCTATTTCACCTTGAACAACGTGGTAGACCATGATCAAGAACTGACGGCCGGGCAAATTTGCGACCAGTTGCATTACGGCGTGCGCCGGACACTAAGACAAGACCGGGTAGATGCTGACGCGCGCGATGGCATGGATATTGCTTTTTGTAAAATTAACCTGAAAAAGAATGAATTACAATATGCCGGGGCGCACCGGCCCTTGTACATAATCCGTGACAACGAATTGACAGAATATAAGGGCGACCGGAAAGCCATTGGCGGCATTCCGCACCGGAAAAAAGTAGAAAAAGAATTCACGAATTATACCTGGGAAATAAAACCAGGCGACAAGGTATTCTTTTTTAGTGACGGCCTCACGGATCAAATTGGTGGGCCAGATAATAAAAAATATTCTCCTAAAAGGGTCCGGGAAATACTTTTGGAACACCCGGATTACACGATGCCAAGGTATTCAAACTTTTTTTCAAAAGACTTTAATACCTGGAAAGGAGACAATAAACAAATAGATGACGTGCTATTAATCGGAATAGAATTTTAAAATATAAAAGTTTTTAATTAATATTAGGGCTTATGAAAGACACGAAAAATGTCAAAGGCTTTCTGGAATTTGTTTATGACTTTTACAGGTCCATGAAGGCCCACGAGATCACCTTGGTGTACGAGGGTGAGATAACGCACCAAATTACCAAGGCGTTCACTTCCTTGACAGAATCGAACATGGCCAAAGAAGCCGAGTCGAATTCTGTCCAGAAAAAAGTATTTCACGTGATGGTTGAATGTTTGCAAAATATCAGCCGGCATGCCGACGATTTTGGTTCAGAAGATTTCCTGTTCGCTGGGAGGGGCATATTCATGGTAAGCAAGGGAATGAACGAGTACAGCGTGACAACCGGAAATGTCGTGGACAATAACAAGATCGAGCACCTCACGGAGATGTTAAACAATATCAATAGCCTTGACCGTGAAGGATTAAAGCAACTTTACAAAAACAAGATGAAAGAAGGGCGCTTGTCAGATAAAGGCGGTGCCGGGCTTGGCTTTATCGACATTGCCAGGAAAACCGGGAAAAAACTGGATTTCCATTTCTTGCCGATCGACAACGAGACCTCTTTCTTTATTTTAACATCTTCAATTGCTAGAAACCTTTAAAAATAATCAATAAGATGGAAGTAATAAAAATAATGGGCACGGATGATACCCCTAACGTGATTTTGGACCCCGAAAACGATATCTTCGAAATTTCTGGCCGATCACTTCCCGAGGATGTATCTGCATTTTACGAGCCGATCCTGAACTGGTTGGACGAATATGCCAACAACGCCAAGGAAAAAACTGTTTTCTCCTTTAAACTGGTTTATTTCAATACAGCTTCTTCCAAGATGTTACTGGACGTATTGATGAAACTGGAAGAAATGTATGAAAATGGACTGGATATCCTGATAAAATGGTATTTCCCGGAAGACGACGAGGACATGGAAGAAGCCGGCGAAGAATATGCCGACATCGTGGATGTTCCTTTTGAACAGTTAAGTTATCCTTTGAGTTAATTTTTTTTATTCCAGATTGGCCTAAAGCATGAGTGAAGAAATTTTAAAAGCCTTGATGCAGTTGTTTGCCATTATCGCCAAGCAAGATGATGGCGTGGAAACAAACGAGATCGAGTATGTTAAAAACTTCTTAACACAGCAACTTAACGACGAGGCAGTTGAAGAATATTACTCCCTTTTCGCCAACTATGCCGACCTGGACAAGGTAGATGACGGCAAAGGCCGGAAATTAACCTCTGTTAAAGATTCTGTACGAATCCTGGGGATTTGTAAAAAAATCAACAAAACCCTTACCCAAAAACAAAAAGTTGTTGTACTGGTACGCCTGTTCGAACTGGTAAATGCCGACAGGAAATTTACTGACCAGCGCATGGCCATTATCAATACCGTGGCCGACGTGTTTAAATTGACCAAGCAGGAATTCTCGGATATCGAAACCTTCGTTATCAATAACGAGCTTGAAAAGCTCGATTATTCCAGTGTTTTGATTATCGGCGATTCCCTTGGCGAGTTGAAAGAAGCAAAAAAAATCCCCTCTGAAGCCCTGGACGGGAACATTTTTATCCTTCAAATCAAAAGCGTTGACCTTTATTTTCTACGGTACACGGGTACCGAAGATGTTTTCTTGAATGGCTTGCCCATTACCAACAAGCGGATATACATCTTCGCGAACGGGAGTTCCATTAAAACCCCGAAAGACAAGCCCATTTATTATAGCGACGTGGTATCACATTACCTGGCCGATTCGAGCGTAACCCGGGTATCTTTCACGGTAAACAATCTCGGCTACACCTTCCCGAACGGGAAAAAAGGCCTGAACGATATCAACCTCTCCGAGGGGCACGGCAAGCTCGTTGGCATCATGGGTGCCAGTGGGGCAGGTAAAACCACCATGCTTAACGTGCTTTGCGGGATAGAGAGCCCAAGCGAAGGTGAGGTACGGATCAACGGGATTAACCTGCACCAGGAAAAAGACCAACTGCAAGGGGTTATCGGTTATATCCCCCAGGACGACCTGTTGATAGAAGAATTAACCGTTTTTCAAAATCTTTTTTATAATGCCAAGCTTTGCTTTAATGATAAATCAGACGAGGAAATAACCGAGATCGTCCACAAAACCCTGAATAGCCTTGATTTACTTGAAGCCAAGGACTTGAAAGTAGGCTCGCCACTAAAGAAAATGATTAGCGGTGGGCAACGAAAAAGGTTAAACATTGCCCTGGAGCTAATCCGGGAACCCTCTATCTTGTTCGTGGACGAACCAACTTCAGGCCTATCCTCGCGTGATTCTGAAAATGTTATGGACTTGTTGAGGGAGCTTACCCTGAAAGGAAAATTAATTTTTTGTGTTATCCACCAACCTTCCTCGGACATATACAAGATGTTCGATAACGTGGCCATACTGGATACCGGCGGGTTTATGATTT
>CAZKIR010000054.1:0-3342 GCA_964552835.1 uncultured Bacteroidales bacterium | reverse complement strand
CCCTGTTGAATCCGTGATGTATTTTAAACGGATGGATGCCCAAATTAACAGTGACGTGGGCGAATGCCCTACCTGCGGTAACGTGAACCCCGAACTCATTTTTAATATTATTGATGCCAAGGTAGTTGATGAATTTGGAAACTACACGAACAAACGAAAAGTATCGCCCAAGGGATGGGAAGAACGGTTTGATGAACATATCCACATTGATATGTTGGAAGATGAAAATGAATCCCCGCCCAAGGCCCTAAAAATCCCAAGCTGGTTTAAACAATTTAAAATATACACGGTCCGTGACCTGCTATCCAAGATCAGCAACAAGCAATATGTAATCCTTAACCTCCTAGAGGCACCCCTGCTTGGTTTTATCCTGTCATACATTATCCGGTACATTGCAGATCCTACTTCCAACACCTACATTTTCAGGGAAAACGAGAACATCCCGGTGTACATTTTCATGTGTATTATCGTTGCCTTGTTCTTAGGCCTTATCGTGAGCGCCGAAGAAATATACTCGGACAGGAAAATATTGCGGCGCGAGAAATTTTTAAACTTGAGCCGATCCAGTTACTTGTCATCCAAAATATTAATCTTGTTTATCATCGCCGCGATACAATCATACCTGTTTATTATCGTTGGAAACTCCATTCTTGGGGTCAGGGGCATGTATTTTGAATACTGGTTCATGTTATTCTCGGTTGCCGCGTTTGCTAACATGTTGGGGCTTAACATTTCCTCGTCATTCAACAGCAATGTTACCATTTATATCCTAATCCCCTTGCTCATGATCCCGCAAATGATACTTGGCGGTGCCATGTTTAGCTTTGACAAGCTAAACCGTGATATTAGCTCGGTTGCGAAAGTGCCATTCATTGCCGAGGTAATGGTAACGAAATGGGCCTACGAGGGCTTGATGGTTCACCAGTTCAAGGACAATGAATTCGAGAAATATTTTTTTGATATAGAAAAAGTTGAGAGCAAGGCAGATTTTAAACAAGTATATTACCTACCCGAATTAAATGATAGACTGGACATTCTTATTGAAGATTTTGCCAACCAACAAGTAAACAAGGAAACTTTATCAAACCTCAGGCTCTTGTATAATGAATTTTCCAAGCAACACGTGCAAACCCCTGATATCACATTCCAATACATGGGTTATCTTCACCCCGATTCATTTGACGTGACCATTGGGTTGAGTGCGCAAGAATACTTGCAAGAACTTGACCAGTATTACGGGGAAATATTCCAGGAAGCCAATAGCAAAAGAGAACGACTGATATCGTACATGTTGTCAAAAAATGCCCAGCTATACCGTGCCAAGAGAGATGTATACCATAACGAACGGGTATCGGAAATCGTGAAAAAAATATTCGAAAAGAACAAGATCGTGGAATCCGATCACGAACTATACCAACAAGTCGATCCAATTTATCAAGATCCGCTTGTTTCAGGCTTTTTCGATTTCAGATCGCATTTTTACGCGCCCCGGAAACATTTCATGGGGGGATTTTTTGATACTTTTTGGTTTAACGTACTTATTATATGGGTATTATCTTTGTTGCTATACATTACCCTGTATTACGACGCGTTGAAAAAATTACTGGAGCTAGGCGATAAAGTAAAATTTAAAAAATAAAAAGTTTTTCTAAACTACATTATTTTTTTATCTTTATCGGATATGTTAAATTTGTGAACTAGATATAGGCATTTAAAATTGTTATGGCTAAAAGAATTGGCTTCATTTTTTATATAATAATTTCCATTACAATATTCTCCTGTAAGAATTCTGGTACCAAAAATTTTGATGCCGAATTTGAAATACCTGATTCCGTGTACCAAGGTGAATTACAGGTAACGCAAGAGACTATGAGCAACGTGATTGAAAATATCTCTTCACCGGTTGAGATGGCCGCGCTCATGCTCGACCTGGGTGTCCCATACTCCAGCGATTATATAGCCACCACAAAAAATGCCGACAGCTACACTACTTCCTTCAAGAAAGCCATCGCGCTGGGGGTTTTTGGCGCAGACCTGGGTTACCTCAACATGTACAACAAAACATCGGTGGTGATGGATTATATCACGACCATCCGAGGCCTGGCGAACGGGATTAAAGTAGGGCAATTTTTTGATTTTTCAACGCTCAAGCGGCTGGTTTCAAACAAAACAAACCTGGACTCATTGATGCTGATATCCCAGCAAAGTTTCAATAACATGGACGAGTACTTACGCGAAAATAACCGTAGCAGTTTAAGTACACTTATCGTTACCGGAACTTGGATAGAAGGCATGTACCTGGCCACGCAAATTATTAAAGACAACCCCCACAAGGAAATCAAGGAAGCCATAGGGGATCAAAAAACCATTGTATCTACCATTCATGGCCTTGTGAACAACTATCGCAAAGATGAATTTTTTAAATCGATTAGCCAGGATTTCAGGGAGTTGCAATCCATTTACGAAGGGGTTAAAATTACCATAGAAGTAAGCGACCCAAAACCCGTGGAAGTAAACGGGGTGCTTGTTTTCGAGTCGGATGAGAAAAGCATCGTGAACATCCCGGATGAAACCCTGGATGAAATCATCCAGAAACTGGAGAACATGAGAAATAAAATAATCAGCGTGCAAAAATGAAAAAAATATTTTCTATACTCATATTTTTCATGATAACCGGTGTATCTGGCCATGTTTTTGCCCAGTCAGAAACCGAACTGGTAGAAATATGCACTCAGATATCAGGAGATGCCACCTACCTGAAAGATTTCAGGGCCAAGCTTGATGCCGGGAACCCCCCCCCGGTGGCCAAAACAACTATCGTGTTGAGAAAATCTTCACAATACCGTTTTGCCATATGTGGTTCAAGGGACTACCCTGGCGAACCCGTGTTAAAATTATATGACAATAACCGATTATTACTTACCACCCATAACGTGGCCACTGGCGAAGATCGTCCTTTCGTGGATTTTAGGTGCCAGAAAACCGGGGTATACCATATTTTTATCACTTTTAAGGAAGGAAAACCCGGGCTCGCCGTGAGCGTGCTCTCGTTCGTGAAAACCTTTTAAACACTCGGCATGCCATTTTATTTGAAACCACGGGCCATGGCCACGTGATTTTTTATTTTTATGCCAATTAATAAAAAGGAATATATTATTTTTGAAATTATCTCAAGTTAATCAGGAGAGATCATGCAAATCATAAAATCCATTATTAACTGGCGGAATATTAAGCGGATGTACCAGATAGACCTTTTCCGCAAGTTTCCATGCGATACCCAGATGGAAACTTTGTTCAAGTTATTAAAACAGGCCGAGAACACGGAATTTGGAAAAAAACACG
>CAZKIR010000053.1:0-13905 GCA_964552835.1 uncultured Bacteroidales bacterium | reverse complement strand
TGTAAAAATAACACTACCAACCAAACTTCCCTATCGGGAAGATTTTTTAATCCCAGGATATCAACCGTGAAAGAAGTGGTAAGGGCCGTGAGCGCGGAATCAGCACTGGTAAAAGCAGCTGCTATAAGCCCCACCATGAAGACCACGCCAACGATGGCAGGCAAGTAGCCCACGGTGGCAATCATGGGAAACAAATCATCAGTTTGATGGGGTATCACCAGTTGGATATCCAACGCGTACTGGTAAAGCAAAACGCCCAATGACACGAACAAAAGGTTCACGGGGATTAAGGTCAAGCTAAACCAATACATATTTTTTTTTGCCTCGTGAAGGTTCCGGCAGCTTAAATTTTTTTGCATCATATCTTGATCCAGCCCCGTCATCACGATGGCAATAAAAGCACCCCCTAAAAACTGTTTAAAGAAAAAACGCTTGTCTGCCCAGTCTTCAAAAAAGAAAGTTTTTGACAAGGGGCTCTGCTCGACCATGTTCACGACGCCGTTAAAGTCCAGGTTCATTTGCCGCGAAATAAAATACACGGTCAAGGCAACAGACAATAACATTAAAAAAGTTTGCAAGCTATCGGTCCAGATGATTGTTTTAATCCCACCTTTATATGTATAAAGCCAAATAAGCGCGATGGTAACAAGTACCGTGACCGAAAAGGGCACGTTCCAGGCATCAAACATGGTAATTTGCAAAACATTGGCCACCAGGAAAAGCCGAAAAGAAGCCCCTATAACCCGGGAAAGCAGGAAAAAAGAAGCACCGGTCTTGTACGAATACTTGCCGAACCGGTTCTCGAGGTATGTATATATTGAAGTAAGCCGCAAGCGATAATACAAGGGCAGCAAGATATTCGCGATGGCAAAATAACCCAGCAAGTACCCTGTCACCATTTGTAAATAAGAAAATTGACTAGTTACTACCCAACCCGGGACACTAATAAAAGTAACCCCGGACAAGGAGGCGCCGATCATGCCAAAAGCCACGACATACCAAGGAGATTTTCGGTTTCCAAGAAAAAAAGATTCGTTATTGGCACCCCTGCTGGTATAAAAAGAAATAAGCAACAAGATACTAAAATAAGATATAATAATGACTAATATGATAAAAGGTGACATAGGGATTCTAAATTATTTCTGGGCTAACAAATTTTATTCATCATGAAAAAATTAAAGCTGTTAAAGTATAAAGATTGGCGCAATAATAAAAAACTCTTCTAAATGAAAATAATTAAAACTAATTTTCCTTATTTTTGGTTTGAAAATAACCCGGTTTTTTATATGGATTTAAATAGTTATCCCTCTAGGTTACTGGAAGAAGCGGTAGACGAGTTCGCCAAATTGCCAGGAATTGGAAAAAAAACAGCTCTCCGTTTGGCCTTGCACCTTCTGAAACAACCCGTGGAAAACGTGAATTCATTTGGGCAGGCCATGATCAAGCTTCGCGAAGAAATCCATCATTGCCGATCGTGCAATAATTTATCTGATCAAGAAACATGCAGCATTTGCCAGGATCCCCGCAGGGATCATCAAACCGTTTGCGTGGTGGAAGACGCCAGGGATGTTATGTTGATTGAAAACACCCGTCAATACACTGGTGTATACCACGTGCTAGGAGGGATCATCTCGCCCATGGACGGCATAGGCCCAAATGATTTAAAAATTGATAATTTAGAAAACAAAATAAAAGAACATTCCGTAAAAGAAATCATATTAGCCCTGAGTAC
This sequence comes from uncultured Bacteroidales bacterium, assembly GCA_964552835.1. Classification (GTDB taxonomy): domain Bacteria; phylum Bacteroidota; class Bacteroidia; order Bacteroidales; family CAYFUP01; genus CAZKIR01. The sequence goes on along the minus strand of CAZKIR010000053.1, from coordinate 12,173 downwards.
TACGATGGAAGGGGATACCACGGGGTTTTACCTTTTTAAGAAATTCGGGGGTGGCAAACTAAAAATATCAACCATCGCCCGCGGAGTGGCATTGGGCGATCAATTGGAATATGCCGATGAGTTGACACTAGGGCGATCCATTCTTTACCGGACACTTTTTGAACCAGCAATCTCTAAATAACGAGAAAAATGAGATTAACTTTATTTATCATCCTGATCCAGTTAACCCAAGCAGCCATATTTGGCCAATTCACCACGATGGTTGATTCCTTGGTTACCGAAGCTGACGTTTTCATGGAAAAAAAAGAACACCAAAAAGCTTTAGACATATACAATAAAGCCTACCGGGCCGATCCCGACAACCCCGATGCCATAACGGGAAAGGTAAATGCCTTGTTATTACTGGAAGAAAGCAAAGAGGCCCAGAAATTTATTGATGATAAATTAAAAAACCAACCCGACAAGTCTTATCTCTTGTACTCTAAAGGGCTTATTTTTAACGCGAAAGAACAATATAAAAAAGCCGTTAAAGTATTACAAGAGGCATTAATAGCCCAGCCCGGGATATACCAGGACAAAATGTACTTGGCCAGGGGCCTCGCGAACATGAAAATGAGAAATTTTACAGATGCAATCGATGATTTTACCTTAACCCTTGAAATTGATAACCGGAACATCAATGCTTTATACAACCGGGGGTATTGCTATTATCAACTAGAAAACTACCAAGAGGCTATAGAAGATTTCACGAGAGTTACCGAACTAAGCGAGAATAATTCATACGCATTGTATAACACGGGCATGGCCTACTACAGGATGGAGCAAAACCTGAATGCCTGCAAGTATTTTCAACAAGCATGCCAATTGGGAAATACAAATGCCTGTAAAATGATCATTACTGATTGTGCGAATTACAAGTAATCAAACCCTACTTATTTCATGGCTAAAGCCAAAACCATTTATACTTGTCAAAATTGTGGCGCCCAATCACCCAAATGGATGGGCAAGTGCAACTCTTGTGGAGAATGGAACACATACCTGGAGGAAGTCACGAGCGCTTCACAGGCCAAGAAACCAAGCACATCAAACAACAAGCTGGGCAGCACGCCAAAACTTTTACAAGAAATCGAACCCGGGAAAGAAGAACGGATCAACATGAAAAGCCATGAATTAAACCGTATTCTCGGTGGCGGGCTGGTTCCTGGCTCGGTTGTTTTAATAGGCGGCGAACCGGGCATCGGCAAATCTACCCTGGCCTTGCAAGTTGCCTTAAAATTAAAATCCCTGAGTACCTTGTATATATCTGGTGAAGAGAGTTTGAACCAGATCAAGATCCGGGCCGAACGCCTGGGGGTAACCACCAGTAATTGCTACCTGGTAAACGAAACATCGCTCGAATCGGTATTGGTCCATTTGCAAAACGTGAGGCCCCAACTTGTAATCATTGATTCTATCCAAACCTTACGTACCGAGTATATTGAATCAACGGCAGGCAGCATATCACAAATACGTGAATGCACCAATGGCTTGATAAAATATGCCAAGGAAACCGAAACCCCCGTGTTCTTGATCGGGCACATTACCAAGGAAGGGGGGCTGGCCGGCCCAAAGGTATTGGAACACATGGTGGACGTGGTGCTGCAATTCGAAGGCGACCATAATTACCTCTACCGCCTTCTCCGCTCTAACAAAAACCGCTTTGGGAGCACTTCTGAAATAGGCATTTTCGAGATGCAAAACACTGGCTTAAAAGAAGTGCTCAACCCCTCGGAACTGCTCCTCTCACATTTCGACGAAAACCTGAGCGGCACGGCCGTGGCCGCGACCATTGATGGGGCCAGGCCTTTTCTTATCGAGGTACAGGCCCTGGCCAGTAGCGCTGTTTACGGTACACCCCAGCGATCATCTACCGGCTTTGATCTACGAAGGTTAAACATGCTGCTTGCCGTGCTGGAAAAAAGGGCTGGTTTTAAACTAGGTGCCAAGGATGTTTTCCTGAATATCGCCGGCGGCTTAAAAGTAAACGAACCTTCTATTGATCTCGCTGTCGTGTCCGCTATCCTTTCCTCGAACGTGGATATACCGGTTGAAAAAACCATTGCCTTTGCCGGAGAAGTAGGCTTATCGGGAGAGATAAGGCCGGTAACCCGGATTGACCAGCGCGTGGCCGAAACCCAAAAATTAGGCTTCAAGAAAATACTGGTGTCCAAGTACAACCAAAAGGGCTTGAACCTGGACCGGCTCAAACTGGAAATCATTTTCGTATCAAAGATAGAAGAGGCATTCCGGCACCTCTTCGGCTAAATAAAGTTCGAACTTCTCATTTTTTTATTACTTTTGAACTTCTAAAAACCCGAAAGGTTATATAACAATATCATTTCCCTACTCACCGGGAATAAAGAAGATCCCTGATCATGAAAAATAATGTAAAACACGTGCGGAAACCCGATTGGTTAAAAATAAAATTGCCTGGTGGCGATAATTACAAGCGGGTTAAGGATACAATCGAAAAACACCACCTGCACACCATCTGTAGCAGCGGTAAATGTCCTAACATGGGCGAATGCTGGGGTTTGGGAACGGCCACCTTCATGATCCTGGGAGAAACTTGTACCCGCTCGTGCAAATTTTGCGCTACCAATACCGGAAAACCCCTTCCGCCCGACCAGGATGAACCGGAAAAAATAGCCGGTTCCATAAAGTTACTAAAACTAAAACACGCGGTAATCACTTCTGTTGACAGGGACGACTTGCCCGACGCAGGGGCCAAGATATGGGCTGAAACCATACAGGCCGTGAAAAAGAAAAACCCCAACACTACCCTGGAGGTATTAATCCCGGACTTTAATGGCCAAACCATTCTCATTGACAAGATTATAGAGGCCGGGGCCGACGTGATATCGCATAACCTGGAAACAGTAGAGAGGCTGACCCCGGAAATCCGGAGCAGGGCAAGGTACAGGCTAAGCCTGGATGTAGTCCGCCAGGTTTCCCGGTCAAGCATAACTTCTAAATCAGGCATCATGGTAGGGCTAGGCGAAACTATAGATGAAATACATCAGGTCATGGACGATCTGGTGCAGGCTGGCTGCAAGGTAATGACCATTGGCCAATACTTGCAGCCCACTAAAAGCCACTTGCCGGTAAAAAAATATTATACCCCTGATGAGTTCAGGGAAATGGGCGGGCTTGCCTTGAAAAAAGGCTTTAAGCAAGTGGAAAGCGCCCCGCTGGTAAGGTCTTCATACCACGCTGAAAAGCACGTGAAAGCTTAATTAACATGATGAACGAAAAAATACAATTTACCGATCTCGGTACTATCGATTACAACCAGGCTTGGCAGTTTCAAGAAGAAAAATTCAATAAAATTATCCAGGCAAAATCCCGGGGAGGGGAATCAGCCCGGCAATACCTGATTTTCTGTGAACACCCGCACGTGTACACGCTAGGAAAAAGTGGCGCGGAAAGCAACTTGTTAATAAACCATATCCAATTGAAAGCAAAACACGCGCGTTTCGTGAAAACCAACCGAGGTGGCGATATAACCTACCATGGGCCAGGACAAATCGTGGGCTACCCTATTTTGGATCTGGAAAAATTAGAAATCGGCCTGAAAAAATACATTTACCTTTTGGAAGAGGTTATTATATCTACCCTTGCAGCTTTTAACATCTTATCGGGGCGGCTTGAAGGGGCAACAGGGGTATGGTTAGACGCCCAATATCCCGCCAAGGCCAGAAAAATTTGCGCGATCGGGGTAAGGACGAGCAAATGGGTCACCATGCATGGCTTCGCGTTAAACGTGAACACGGACCTTAGTTATTTCGATTATATCAACCCCTGTGGTTTCACTGACAAGAAAGCCACCTCCATGGCAAAAGAGCTAGGGAAAGACCCGGGAATACACACCGTGAAAGTCAAAATAAAAGATCATTTTGAAAAAATTTTTCAAGCAGGCCTGATCCAAGAAAAAAGCACGACATGATACAAGAAGCCAAATACTGGATAAACACCCTTGGCTTAAAACCCCATCCAGAAGGGGGATACTACAAGGAATTTTACCGGGCAGATGAGGAAATATCCATGCAGGCCCTACCACAAAGATACCAGGGCAACCGATCTTTTTGCACTAGTATTTATTATTTGCTCCAGGGAAATGACTATTCAGCATTCCATCGATTAAAAAGCAACGAACTGTGGCATTATTACGCGGGCCAGGGGGGATTAATAATCTATACCCTTGAAAAAAACAGGGAATTCAAGGCAAATAAGCTGGGCATCCACCCGGATAAAGGAGAATACCCAACAGTTATTATAAGAAAAGGCCAATGGTTCGCGGCAGAATTATCAGATAAAAATAACTTTTCATTGGTAGGTTGTACCACGGCACCAGGATTTGAATTTGATGATTTTGATCTAGGTGACACGGATATACTGAAACAGCAATTTCCTCGAGCCCGTGATCTTATTGATAGGTTAAGCAAAATATAAACTTTTATAAAAAAAACTTTTTTTTTATTTTTTTAATTTCAAAAAATCATTACTTTTATTGTGTGAAATGCACGTTGCTTTAAGGCTCGACAAAATACCATGGACGAAATTTACGGTCTAATAAAAAATACGGTCTCTTCAAACTTTGCCACAACTGGCTTCCCTATTATTTTTAAAGGGAAACTGACCCATGAAGTGACCAAGCTTTTCGCTACCATGGCTGAAAATATCATGGAAAAGAAAAATGCCGACCCGAAAGTGACCCGCAAGGTGTACCACGTGACCGTGGAATTTCTCCAAAACATCACGAAACATTCGGACGATCAAGAAAACGGTAACGGGAAAGAAGGAAACGGCATGTTTATTATTGGTGAAAAAGATAATGCCTTTTACGTGGTCACTGCCAACAAGGTAACCGAAGACAAAGTAGAAAAACTCACCCACAGGCTTAAGGAACTTAACCAATTAAGCCCCGAGGAGCTAAAAGCCTTGTTTAAAAAACAAATGAAAGAGGGAAGAATTGACAACAAGGGGGGCGCTGGCCTAGGCTTAATAGATCTTATCCGAAAAACCGGCAGCAAGTTAGAATATGATTTCCTACCACTGAACAATGGTTCCAGGTTTTTCATTAACATGATCAAGATACCCTATCAAAAATAAACACGGATTACTTTTTGACCCGGTGCACGCCAGCTTGGGTTAATAATATTGATCCATGTAATCATTGTAATCAGGATAATTTCCATCTGGCTTTTTATCCTTCACCCCATCGCATTCCATTTTCACGTTAAATCCCTTGGGTTTATCAAACGCTGCATCATACATGATATTTAATTCCGGATCATCGTATACCTTTTTCATGTACAAGGCCCAGATAGGCAAAGCCATGTTCGCGCCCTGTCCTTGCGCGATAGACCTGAAATGTATGGACCGGACTTCTCCCCCAACCCAGGCACCCGATACCAGTTGAGGGGTTACGCCCATGAACCAGCCATCGGATTGATTTTGGGTAGTACCGGTTTTTCCACCGATCTCGTTCGTGAACTCGTATCGGAACCTTAATCGGATACCCGTTCCGGAATTTACCACTTCCTGCAAAAGTTTCAACATAAGGTAAGCCGTTTCCTCGCTTATGGCTTCCATCTTGCGGGGTTTAAAGGTCGCGATAACATTATTGTTACGATCCTCGATCCGGGTAACGTAAACAGGCTCAACGTGCACGCCCTTGTTGGCATAGGTACTGTAGGCACTCACCATCTCGTACAAGGAAATATCGCAGGTGCCAAGAGCAATTGAAGGCACGGGCTCTATATAGCTGGTTATTCCCATTTTTCGCATGATATCGATCACGGCATACGGGTTGTATTGTTTCATGATCCAAGCCGTGATATAATTCACCGAATTGGCCAACCCCCATTTCAGGGTCACGTATTTACCAAGGTATTCTTCTAAGCCGGCAGAATTTTTAGGGGTCCATGTCGTGTCATTAATATAAAAAGTAGTTGGCACGTTAGGGACCCTATCACAGGGGGTATGGCCTTCCTGCATGGCCAGGGTATACACGAATGGTTTCATGGTAGAGCCAACCTGCCGCTTGGCCTTTGCCACGTGATCGAATTTAAAATGCTTAAAACCTATCCCGCCAACATAAGCTTTCACGTGGCCCGTGCGCGGGTTCATCGACATGAAGCCCGCCCGTAAAAAATGCTTGTAATATTTAATAGAGTCTAAAGGTGTCATGGTGGTGTCCTTTTCGCCGTCCCAACTAAAAACCTTCATCTCGACCGGGGTATTAAAAACCGCTAAAATAGAATCTTCCGGAAGGTCCCTTCGGGCCAAATGCCAGTACCTGTCCGTCCTCCTCATCGCGTTTTTCAATAGTTCCTCAACCTGTCCCATTTCCAAATCGTTTGAGAAAGGAGCCTTTTCCCTGCCCTCGTTTTCTTCAAAGAAATCTTGCTGGAGCTCTTTGCCGAGGTGTTCAGCGATAGCCTGTTCAGCATATTTCTGCATGCGGGAGTCAAGGGTAGTATAAATTTTTAGCCCATCACGGAAAAGGTTATATGGCTCCCCGTCGGGTTTGGCGTTTTTATTGCACCAACCATATAAAGGGTTCCTTTCCCATTCAACCGAATCTTCCATGAAAGAATAATACGAAGCATAATTTTTCCTACGGGGCCTTTCCGCGTTCATAAGATTGCGAAGGTGCGCCCTAAAATAAGTAGCTGGCCCCACGTTGTGGTTTTGCACCTTGTAGTCAAGTTCAATGGGAAGTTTAACAATTGAATCGTAGCGGGCCTCGCTAATGTAATTATACTTTTCCATCTGGCTTAATACCACGTTTCTCCTTTTTAATGCACGTGCCGTGTTTCGCACTGGACTGTACCAGGACGGGGCTTTTAGCACGCCAACAAGAATAGCTGCTTCTTCTGCTTTCAAGGAATGGGGCGATTTATTGAAAAATGTTTGAGCCGCGGCTTTTATCCCGTATGACTGGCTACCAAAAGGCACGGTATTCAAATACATTACCAGGATTTCTTCTTTGGTATAATTTCTTTCCAGCTTCACGGCTGTTACCCATTCTTTAAATTTAGCCATCACGAGGTTTATCCCTCGGGCAATCGTGGAATCATACGTCACCGTATCCCTGGGGAACAAGTTCTTGGCCAGTTGTTGGGTAATAGTGCTCCCGCCTCCGGCGCTCTCGTTACCCAGCATGATGGTTTTTAACAAAACCCTTGCCAAGCCGCGCACGTCTATTCCCGGGTGTTTCGTGAAACGGATATCTTCGGTCGCGATCAACGCGTTCACGATATTCGGTGACAATTCATCAAAATTGACAAAGGTCCGGTTTTGAATATAATAGGTGCCCAATAAAGCTTTATCGGTTGAATAAACTTCGGACGCGACATTATTATTCGGGTTTTCCAAATCTTCAAAGGTGGGCATGAAACCCATGTAACCTCGCGAAATCATCCAAAATAAAAGAATGAAAAAAACAAAAATGGCTACCACTATTCCCCAGAACCAATACAAGTAAGTACGGTAATTCTTCGTTTGATCGGTCATGTTATTTCTCGTTTGCCGTAAAATTAATAAATTAAAATTTAAATAAAATTTGAAGGTAGAAAACTATTTGTTTTAATTTGCGGTCAAAAATATAATTAATAAATCAAAAATTGCATGGAAGATAATCTTGTTATTGTTGAATCCCCGGCTAAAGCCAAAACAATTGAAAAATTCCTGGGCAAAGGCTACAAGGTAACATCAAGTTACGGCCACGTGCGCGATTTATCAAAAAAAGACCTGGGAATTGACATTGAAAAAAATTATACGCCAAAGTACATTATCTCTGACGACAAGAAAAAAGTTGTCAAGGCATTAAAAGATCAAGTAAAAAGCGCCAAGAAAATATGGCTTGCCACTGATGAAGACCGTGAAGGGGAAGCCATTGCCTGGCACTTGTCAGAAGTATTAAAACTAAACAAGGAAGACGTTTACCGGATTGTTTTTCACGAGATAACGAAAAACGCTATCCAACGGGCAATAGAAAACCCCAGGGTCCTTGATGACAACCTGGTAAACGCCCAGCAGGCCAGGCGGATACTGGATCGCCTCGTGGGCTTTGAACTATCGCCTGTTTTATGGCGAAAAATTAAGCCGTCTTTATCGGCCGGGCGGGTACAATCGGTGGCCGTGAGGTTGCTCGTGGAAAGGGAACGCGAGATCATAGCCTTCAAAAGTACCTCATCGTTCCGTGTAACAGGGATTTTTACCACGAAAGGGGCCGATGGAAAAACTGTTGATTTTAAAGCAGATCTAAACCAAAGGCCCGCTGACAAGAAAAAAACAAGGGCGTTTCTTGAAAAATGTATCGGGGCCAATTTCACGGTTAACAGCGTGCAGAAAAAACCATCGAAACGCACCCCCGCCCCACCATTCACGACTTCTACCCTGCAACAGGAAGCTTCCCGAAAACTAGGGTACTCGGTAGGGCGAACGATGTCCATCGCGCAAAAGCTTTACGAGAACGGGCGGATAACTTACATGCGTACTGATTCAATGAACCTGGCCAACAGCGCGGTACAAATGGCCAAGGAAATGATAACAAAAGAGTTTGGGGAAAAATATTCCAAACCCCGCCAATACAAAACAAAAAGCAAGGGCGCCCAGGAAGCACACGAGGCCATCCGCCCAACTTACATGGACAAGCCCGAAGTACCAGGGAGCGAACAAGAAAAAAAATTGTACGACCTCATCTGGAAAAGGACTATCGCTTCTCAAATGAGCGATGCACAAATCGAGAAAACAACAGCCGAGATACAAGTTTCAACAGCCCCTGAAAAATTTATCGCAACCGGGGAAATCATCCAGTTCGACGGCTTTCTTAAAGTGTATATCGAATCAACAGACGACGAGAATGAAAAAGTATCGAAAGACTTGCTGCCGCCATTGAAAGAGGGGCAAAACCTGGACATGTTGCAAATCGAGGCCAACGAGCGTTTTACCCACCACCCGCCAAGGTATACCGAGGCAAGCCTGGTAAAAAAACTCGAGGAACTGGGTATTGGACGGCCCTCGACTTACGCGCCTACCATTTCTACTATCCAACAAAGGGGTTACGTGGTGAAAGAGGAAAGGCCAGGAAAAGAAAGAAAATATTCTTACCTGAGCCTGAAAAATGAAAAAATAGCTGAATCCACGAAAACCGAGATTACCGGTGCGGAAAAAAACAAGCTTTTCCCCAACGACATAGGCATGGTGGTAAATGATTTTCTCCAAAAACATTTCGAGTCTATCATGGATTATAATTTCACGGCCTCGGTAGAAGAAAAATTTGACAAGATTGCTGAAGGCAAGGTGGAATGGACAAAAATGATCGACGAATTCTACAAAACCTTTCATAAGAAAGTAGAAAACACCCTCGAGCACGGGGAAAGGGACAAAGGCGAAAGGGTGTTGGGCAAAGACCCGGATTCGGGCAAAACCCTTAGCGCCCGGATCGGCAGGTATGGCCCCATGGCACAGTTAGGCGAGGCAACGGACGAAGAAAAACCCAAGTTTGCCCCCTTGCTCAAGGGCCAACACATCGAGACCATTACTTATGAAGAAGCCATGGACTTGTTTAAATTGCCCAGGAAAGTGGGCGAGTACGAGGGAAAAGACGTGACCGCCGCCATTGGCCGTTTTGGTCCTTACGTGAAACACGATAACAAGTACGCCGGCCTGCGTAAAGGCGATGATCCCATGAAAATAACCCTGGACCGTGCCATCGAGCTAATCGAGGAAAAAAGGGAGCGGGACAGGAACAAGTACATCAAATCATTCAAAGAGGAACCCGAACTGCAAGTGTTGAATGGCCGGTGGGGGCCATATATTTCATACAAGAAGAAAAATTACAAGATACCAAGGGGCAAAGACCCCAAAGAACTGAGCGTGAAAGATTGCATGGAAATAATTAACAACGCGGGCAAGAAGAAAACCTCGAGAAAAAAGAAAAAATAACCTTAGCAACATAACCACGATGGATTTCAATTTATATTTTGACCCAATAAGCCTTGAAAAACCAGACAATTATAAAGTTGGCAAGAACTTGTTGGGGAAAAAAATATTCGTCCACACGGCCAACCACCCGATCCCTCCAAGGAAGCATTTTGATATCGCGATAATTGGTGCACCGGAGGAAAGAAACTCGATCAACAAGGGATGCGCCATGGCACCGGACAAGATCAGGGCTAAGTTATACCAGTTGACAAACCCGGTGGAGGGGTTGCAAATAGCTGATTTTGGAAATATTAAACCAGGAAAAAAACCAACTGACGCGTATTTCGCCCTACGGGACGTAATATATGAACTAATGGAACGGGGCACTATACCCCTTACCATTGGCGGTAGCCAGGATTTAACCTTTGCTGCCTACCTGGCCATGAAAAAAACAAAAACACCCGTGAACCTGGTAAGTATTGACTCGCGGATAGACGTGGGCAAGAACATTAAAGATTTTGATTCTTACTCTTACCTGAACGGGATTATTTTTGATAAACAACAAAACTTGCTATCCTACAGCAATATCGGGCAACAAGCTTACCTGGTAAGCCATAAGGACATGCTATTGATGAAAAACCTTTTCTTCGAAACATTCCGGCTGGGAGAAGCACGACAAAATATCCAGAACATGGAACCCGTGTTGCGGGATGCCCATATCATAAGCCTTGATGTAAACGCCATCCGGCAATCCGATGCCCCGGGACATGCATTCCCCTCGCCTAACGGGTTTTACAGCGAAGAGATATGTCAGTTGGCCCGGTATTGCGGGGCGAGCGATAACGTGAAGAATTTTGGCTTGTACGAGACAAACCCTGCTTATGATTCAAACGGCCAAACAACCCACTTATTGGCCCAAGTCATCTGGTTTTTCCTGGAAGGCACCAGCCAAAAAAGCGAAATAAACCCCAGGAACAAACCGGGAGAATTTAAAAAATTTATCGTGAACCCAGACCAATTTGAAAAAAACATGGTTTTTTACCGGAACCCCACGAGCGAAAGATGGTGGATGGAGGTACCGAAAGGCGAAGAAGGCTGCATCGTTATCTCTTGCGCGAAAGAAGATTACTTTGCAGCTTGTAACAACGATATACCCGAGAGATGGTGGCACGCGTTCAGAAAATATAACCATTGACAGGGCTTATTTTTCCTTTTTTTCATTATTGATGTAACTTTGGCATAAAAAAAAGAGTATAATCCCCCGGAAAACCGGGGAAAGCAAGAGTAACACGCAATATATTGTCAATGAACAATATAACACTAAATTCCCGGGGGCAAAACAGGATATGGAAAAATTAAATCAAAATTTTTTAATAAAAGTATATGCTAAACGTTATTAATATTAGTTAAATTTGTGTGAATATAATATTTTTGTTTATTTTACCCGGTATAAAAAAACAAGAGGGATAAAAGGATTTTTATGAAGAACTTAATTTATATTCCACTTTTACTATTTACTTTAATAACGTTTGGACAAGACCCGCAATTCAGCCAGAACATGTTTAACCTGATGGCAGTTAACCCAGGTTATGCAGGTAGTAAAGATGAAATTTGCGCGAATATTATTGACAAACACCCGTATTTTGGTTTTAAAGATGTTTTAATGACACAATCGGTAAACATACATGCTCCCTTCAAACTCTTTGGCAAAAACCATGGGGCAGGCCTGTCATTAACTAATGACATGTACGGGTACAATGATATATGGGGAAACCTGGCCTACGCTTACCAGGCCCAAACGGATGCCGGGAACATAGGGATCGGGGTAAAAGCCGGGGTTTTCAGCAAATCATTAGGTGACGGGTTTCCAACTGGCATACCACAAGATGATGCCATTCCCTCGAATAATGCGGATAATGGAATTGTTTTTGATCTAGGCTTCGGGTTGTTTTATAAAAAAGAAAATTTATATGCCGGTGTTTCAGCCATGCACGTTTACAGCACCAAGATGAAATTTGAAACAGAAAACCATATCGCTGAATATAAATTATCGCCTACTTTTTACATTACCACGGGCTATACCATTGCCTTGTCCAACCCGGCCTTCGAGCTGATGCCCTCTGTTTTCGTGCGGACCGACGGGAAGGTTACCATGGTAGATTTCAATGCCAACATTCGATATAATAAAAAGGTATGGG
>CAZKIR010000052.1:0-14057 GCA_964552835.1 uncultured Bacteroidales bacterium | reverse complement strand
TTCCTCGGATGTGAGCCCGGCCGAGATGGTGGTAAGCATGTCGCGGTAATAAGGGTACAAGTGGTCGGTTTCCTTGTTAAAAACCTGACCGATGGCCAGTTGTATACCGTCGTGACCGGCATATGGCGCGTGATAAGACCAGCCGATGGCCTGTTTTAAATAATTGGGCGCCTTGTCGTCGAGCGCACGGCCCATAGTCATCAGGTAAAACCACTTTCCCAAGGTTTCCTTATCGGTGGTTTTTATATGGTATCTTTTTTTTACTGACATTGGTTTATACCTTTTTAATTGTTATTAAATACTTTGTTCCGTGTTAAACCCTTCCAGGTAATCTTTGATCCTTTTCAGGAAAGCCCCGCCCAGTGCCCCGTCAACGATACGGTGATCGTACGAGAGGGACAAGTACATCTTGTGCCGGATACCGATGGTATCGCCTAGCGGGCTTTCAATAACCGCCGGTTTTTTCTCGATGGAACCCGTGGCCAGGATAGCCACCTGGGGTTGATTAATGATGGGCGTACCAATGATATTTTGGAACGATCCAAAGTTGGTTATCGAGAAAGTGCCCCCTTGAATTTCCTCAGGCTTCAACTTGTTAGTCCTGGCTGCCTTAGCCAAACGGTTCATCTCGGTGGTAAGCCCCACCAGGTTCTTTTGATCAGCGTTTTTAATCACCGGCACCACCAGGTTGCCATTTTCCAATGCCACGGCAATTCCTATGTTCACGTTTTTTCGCAAAATCATGTTCGTCCCGTCAATCGAGGCATTTACCCTTGGGAAATCGCGCAAGGCCTTTGCCGTAGCCTCTATAAACAGGGGCATGAAGGTGATTTTTTCACCTTGTTTTTGCTGAAACTGGTCTTTCACCTTGTTCCGCCACAATACCAGGCCGGACACGTCTGCTTCTACCACGGAGGTAACATGGGGAGCGGTATGTTTGGAGTGGACCATGTGATCGGCAATAATTTTTCGTATCCTGTCCATTTCAACCACTTCATCTCCCTCGTTCACCTGCACTTTTGCTTGTGGCCCCTGTTTAATGCCAGTATCCGGCGTTTCCGTGCCGGGTTGGGTTTTTTCCTTGCCGGCAGGGGCTACTCCCTTGCCTTTGTTTTCAATGTATTGAAGGATATCTTCCTTGCGTACCCGGTCTTCTTTCCCGGAACCCGGGACAGATTCCAATTCTTCTACCGTGAGGCCTTCTTTTTTCGCGATGCTTTTCACGAGGGGGGAATAAAAACGAGAAGAAGTGGCATTGATGGTATCCACCGTGGCATTGGACATGTCGGTGCTTGCTTTCTTTTGCACGCTGTCGCTGGCGGTTTTTTCTTCTGTCTTGGCGGCATCATCTTTCTTCGTGCCCTCTTTGGGATCTTTTTCTTCTTCTTCTTCAGCAAGCATTTCCCCGTCTAAAGAAATGATAGCAATGACCTCTCCTACCGCGACCGTGTCGTTTTCATTAAACAATATTTTCACGACCTTCCCGTCAACCGGGGAGGGTATTTCAGAATCCACCTTGTCAGTGGCGATTTCTGCCAGGGCCGTATCTTCTTCTACCATATCGCCCACGGATACAAACCATTTGGTTATGGTAGCTTCCTGGACACTTTCGCCCATTTTTGGCATCACGATTTCAAATTGGTTGCTCATTTTTATATTTTTTTACAATTTCTTATATATCATATTTTTAATGTCAAACACTCGGCTATATGGCCGGGTACTATTTCAAAATCTAATACAAAATAACAATCCTTTCATCAAAAATGTTTACGCTCAAGCGGAAAAGGCCCCGGTATTTAAAAGCGCGGGCGGTTTTTTACCCTGGAAACAGGCTTGAATGTTATGGCTTACTTCCTGGCACATGGCCACCCGGATATCGTAGGCCGCGGTACCGATATGGGGGGTTAGCACAACCTGTTCCATATCTAACAATTCATCCGGTATCATGGGCTCCTTTTCAAAAACATCCAGCCCGGCACCCGCTACTTTTCCAGATTTCAGGTACTTGATTAAATTTTGCTCGTCGATTACTGCCCCACGGGCCGTATTAATAATAAAAACCCCGTCTTTCATGGCCTCAAATTCTTTCTCGCTGATAAAATGATGGGTTTCGTTTGAAAGCGGGGTATTCAAACTGATGATATCCGCTTGCTGGCAGAGTTCTTCTTTCGAGAGGTAATGGGCCGCGTATTCTTTTTCCACTTCAGGTGATAAGCGGTTGCGGTTATGGTAGTAGATGTTCATGCCTGATGCCAGGGCCCTTTTCGCGATGGCTTTGCCAATGTTCCCCATGCCAAAAATCCCCAGCTTTTTCCCGATAAGGGAAGAGCCAAGGTTTTCCATCATGGCCCATTTTACCGGGACCCGTTGGCGGAGCCTCCTGTCCATTTCACCGATCCGTCTCACGAGCCCGATCAATAGGCCAAAAGCCAGTTCGGCAGTAGGTTCTACCACCGTCACGGGGGTATTGGTAACCATAATCCCCTTTCTCGTGGCAGTTTCTAAATCAATATTATTATAGCCCACCCCGTAATTAGAAATAATTTTCAATCTACCAGCCTTCTCGATCAAAGGGGCATCTACCGGAAAACCCACGGTTGAAACCAAGGCATCGCACGCGATAATTTTTTCCTCTACCTCTTCGCGGCTAAAATTTTTATGCTGTGCCGGAAAATGCATCAAATACCCATCCTGGAGGCCTTGAAAACCTTCCATGGGCATACGTTCAACAACTAAAACCTGGTGCTTCATCACTTAACTAATTTAAACAGTGAAATTAAAAAATATAACAATTTAAAAAGACTATTTGTTGGAATCCCCTTCATCCTTATTAAGGCCCAACCTTAATCACTTGATTTTACCTCGTTGACGTTATCAGCCTTAAAAGAAAGCATAAGCAATACCAGTGTTAACAGAAAACAGGCCAGGGTGGCCGAAAAATAGCTATCTGTCCAACGATAAGACAAGCTGAAAGACACGGGCCCGATCGCGCTACCTGCCACTACCCAGCTCATGTTATAACCGGAAATAGCCCCCAAGTGCCTGGTACCAAAAAAACGGGGCCAGGATACCGTGGAAATAACCCCGAATATACCCTGGGCAATCCCGTTCCCTATGATGATAACCCATATCGTGTAATTATCGGCAATAAACATTAATCCGGCCATGGACAATGACAGCCCGGCCACCTCGATAATCAACAAATACTTTAACCGGATATAATCGCTCACGTAGCCCGCCACGAGTTGAATGCCCACGCCAACCAAGGCAGAAGGGAGAAAAATTGCCAGGGCCCTTTCCCGCCCCATTCCGCCGGCATCAAAAATAGACACGATATGAAAAGTAAGGGCAGTAAGGTACAAGGAATACATGGTCAGGGCAAAATTAAAAACCCAAAAACTATAGGTAGCACAGGCTTCTTTCAAATCATAATCTTTCGCGGGGCCATAGGTAGGGCCGTTTTTCCCGGATGAGCGGATGACCTTGCCATCCGGGATAAGCCCGTAACGTTGGGGATTGTCCCTGAAAAAATACAAGGCGAACAACACGAAAAGGATGCCCACCACGAGGGCAATTACCATCCAGGCTTGCCTCCAAGAGTAGATTACAATCAGATCATTAAGCAAGCGGGGCGAATACGAGAAGCCAAAAGTAACGAACATGCCCATGATGGCACTGACCAATCCCCTGCGCCGATCAAACCATTTCATTACCATGTTACGGGAAGACATGGTAAGGACGCCTTGCCCGAAAAAACGGATGCCCAGGAAGCCCACGGACATCAGGGCAAACATGATCCAGTTGCCGTGTGTATTCCCTAAGAATAAACGCAGTTGGGACGTGATACTGTCTACCCGCGTAAGGTAAAACAGGGTAAGGGCCAACATAAAAGCCGCCGCGGGGGCCACGATTCTTGCCCCATAGCGATCATATAACCGGCCCGCGTAAGTAAGCAAAAAGGCGCTGGAAATGGTACCAATTAAATATGCCGTACTAAGCTGCACGCGAGAAAGATGAAGATCTTGAATTAAATAATCCGTGAAAACCGAAACGCCCATGGTTTGGCCGGGGATACTCGTTAAAATGCCAATGATCCCTGCTATCACGATGAGCCAGCCATAAAAAAAAGGAAATTTCGACGGGTTTACTTGGAGATGTAATTTTTTCATATCATTCTAAATGGAATAATTGTCTGTTATAACATTTGCAAAAATAGGTTATCCAAGCATCCATGCACGGGTGCCAAAAAATTGGCATGACTGGCCTGCTATCCCGGAAGCCTTTTCGAGGCTTTCCATGAAATCATTTCCATTCTCGAAAAAATAACAAAATGCCCCATGGAAAACATCCCCGGCACCCAGGGTATCGACCATTTTAACAGGTTTTACCGGGAGCTCGCCCCGTTTCCCCGAAAGGGAATACAAAACAGGCTTTTCCCCTCTCGTGATGGCAATATTTTTCACCTTCCCATGCCTGGTTAAATAATCCAATACTTCCTTGCTATTGGAAGTGCCGGGCGGGAAAAAATCATTGGAACAAATGGCCATGTCAACATGTGGCAACAATGTCCCCATGTTATCTTTCCAGCTCCCCCCATCAAGAATGACCGGTATATTTTTTTCCCGGGCCATTTTGGCCAGGCGAATGGAAAAATCCATGTAAAAGCCATCAAGCATGACAAAAAGAACATCATTGTAATCGATCATGCTGGGCAGGGAAATATCCACGGCTTCAAGGTTCCCGGGATGATGGGAAAAAACAGTCCGATCACCCGTGTCACTTGAAGTAATAATGGAAGCAAAAGTGGGCAATAAATCACAGCTTGGTTTTATATCGGTATATTGTACGGCATGCTCTTCCAACTCCTTTTTTATCAACCCGGTAAAATGATGATTGCCTATACCGGTATAAAGATGGGGCGCCCCGCCCAGATAGGCATGCGCGATGGCAGCGTTGGTAGCCGGGCCACCAATACAAACCTCGTTTTGCAATGCTTTTGTTTTCGAGTTGGATGATGGATAAGATGGAACTAAAAATTGTATGTCAACCGTAACCAAACCAGCGAATATCCCTTTTCCCTTCATAAAATAAAATTTCAAGTTTTATTAAACGATCATTTCTTTAAAAACCAGGCAAAAGTAATATTTTTACACGGCAAGAAAAACCATCAATATTAGGCGGTTTCAAAATATCTTTTATTTTTGAAGAAAAATTTATAGGCCTAAAACAAAATAGGTCAATAAAATTAATGTTATATTTGGAAAAAAATGTAAAAGAACATAAATTTATTTTTTTTATCTTTATAGAATAAACCTGAACTGATCAAATGGCGAGCCCGTTTCTAACGATACGATTCAATATGCTTTCAGCCCTTAACTTGTTGCCAGACGCTGAAAAGCTGGAAAAAGAGGAAGTTGCTTTACGGGAGGAATTCGAGGAAATCCAAGCGTATGCCAAATCTGAAGACATCCATAAATTCGAGGAATACAGGGCCTATTTCAATTCCAGGGAATTTAAAAACTTCCTGGCCGATTTAAAGAAAAAGCGTTTCGAGGGCACCGAAGAACACCAGCAATTAAAAGAATACAAGCGCCTTAAAAAATCACCGGATATTAAAAAATATTTCAATTTTACCAGTTCAGAAGATTTTAAAAGGTTTAAAGAAACGGGAAAATCCCAAGATCTCCAGCGTTTTTTAAAACTTGAAAAAATAGTAAACACGAGTGAATTTCAAGACTTCAAGAAAAACTATCATTTTAAAAAATCCGATAAATACAAAGAGTTTCTCGAGTACAAGAAGCTGAAAAAAGATCGAAAAATCCAGGATTACTTTAAAATTGCGCGCTCCAAGTATTTTGATGATTACCAAAAAATCCAAGGCTCCAAGAAATTAACCGAATTCGAGGAGCTGGACGAGAAAGTCAATAGCAAGGAATTCCAACAATTCAAGCGGGAATACAAGTTCGAGAATTCGGAATATTACCAGCAGCTAAGCCGGTACAAGAAACTCCAAAAAGACCCCAAGGTTAAAGCCTATTTTACTTTTACCGGCCCGGGCAAGGAAAAAAAGCTCCACTCGTTGGAAGAAAGCCAAGAAGTGGGCCGCCTCAAGGAATTAGAAAAAACATTCGGGCCAGGTGAAACCCAAAAACTGAAAAAAAACCAGGAATACAAATTTTCTGAAGATTACAAGAAGGTATTAGCATTTGACAAGCTCAAGAAATCGCCCAAGATAAAGCGGTACCAAAAAATCGTTCAATCGAAAGAATACAAAGATGTACAGGTCTTCGATAAATCAGAAGAAAAAAGCCAGTACGAGAAACTGTCCAAGAAATTTGAAAATTTTAACCTGGCCAACAAAAGAAAAGAAAAAGGCTACAAGGAAACCCGGGAATACAAGGATTTTAAAGAATTCCAAAAACTCGGGAAAAAACCGGCCACCCGAAAATATTACCGGTTTATCTCTTCACCGAAATACAAGTTTATCCAAGAGTTTAGCGCTTCAGATGAATTAAAAAGATACGATGAACTTGGTAAATTAATTAAGTCGGAAGCCTTTCAAGGCAAACAAAAACAAGCTAATTTCAAGTTTTCAGAAAAATACAATAAATTTATTGAATACCAGAAATTAAAAGCATCCCCTGTTGTCAAAAACTACTTTAAAATAATAAACTCCCCGGCCTATAAAAAATACAAGGAAGCAGAAGGTGCGCCGGAAATTGCAGAATACAAAAAATTAAAAGAATTTGTTGAATCCGATAAGTTTAAACAGATCAAGAAAAATTACAAGTTTGAAAACACGGAAGAACATGAACAACTAAAAAAATACGAGGGATTAAAAAAAGACCCGGCCTTACAGCATTATTTCAAACTGAAAAAGATGCCTGCATTTAAACACTACCTGGAACTGGAAGGAAGCGATACCATTGAAAAATTCAAAAAAGCGAAAGCGTATTTCAATTCAAAAGGGTTCGAAGAATACAGGAAAAAATACACGTTTGAAAACACCCCTGAACACGGGAAAGAAAAAGAATATGAATCCCTGCAAGAATCTACCCCGATAAAACACTATTACAAGGTATTGAACGGTGCAGCCTACAAAAACTACCAGCGGGTAAAAAATTCTGACAAGCTCAAACGCTTCCAGGAATTAGATAAAATCGTGCATTCAAAAGAATTTCAGGAACGAAAAGCTTACCTGGAAGACAAGAAAAAATTCGAGAAAACGCCAGAATATCAGAACCTACAGGAATACAAGAAACTCAAAAAATCACCTAAAGTAAAATGGTTTTACAAGGCCCGTGACTCGAGAAAATTCAAACCCGTCCGCCAGTGGGCAATCACTTTCGAGGACGATTTTAGCGAGAAAAAATTAAACAAAGAAAAATGGTTAACAAGTTATTTTTGGGGCAAAAAACTATTAAATGCCAGTTATGCCCTCGAACATGACCTGCATTTTTACAACCAGGACAAGAACATCGATTTAAAAGGCAAAACCTTAACCATCAGCACACGCAAGGAGAAGGTGGAAGGCAAAGTTTGGAACCCCCGGATGGGTTTTTATCCAAAATCATTTGAATACACCTCCGGGATCATCAATACTGGCGAAAGCTTTAGGCAAAAATACGGACGCTTTAGCGTGAAAGCCAAATTCACGGGTTCTTCTTCAGTAAGCCACGCGATATGGATGGTCGCGGACACGATCACCCCACACATTGACATCCTGAATTTCAACCTACAAAAAAAACGGAAACTTACCATCAACCATTACTGGCAAAACAGCCAGGCCAAGAAAATATTCAAGAAAACAACCCGGGTGAAGGGGATAAAACCTGATAAAAAATTCTACATCTACACCCTGGAATGGACCCCGAAAATGCTGGTTTGGAAAATCAACAACATACCCGTGAAAAAAGAAAAAAGAGGAATACCTAATATTCCCATGTTCATGAATATTAATTCAGGGGTGACCGCGAGAGTAAACGAAAACAACTTGCCCGGCAAACTAGAATTAGACTGGGTAAGGTGTTACAAGGAAAATTCCTGAGACAGTCTTTGTCATTAATTAACTAACTACTAACTATATAATCATTATGAAACGAAGAGACTTTGTAAAAGGCCTTACTATTAGTGCGGCAGCAGGTAGCGTGTTGCCTGCCAGCGGCTGTTTATCGCCTGGACAGGACAAACCAAGTGAAACCGGGCAAAGCAGGAACAAAAAAGGTTATTACCTCGAGAATTATTCGGTTGATTGCCCTGCCAGAAGTGGGATTGCCCTTGGCGGAATAGGTGCCGGCTCGGTGGAATTAAGAAAAAACGGGAAATTTTATAATTGGAGCATTTTCAACAATTACCCGAAAGAGACCGGCCCGTTTTTTCATATTCCTCCTGGCAGCGAGGAAGACCCCATGTCTAACCTTTTATTTTTCACGGTACGTTACCAGATAGAAGGCCAGGAACCCCAGATGAAATTATTACAAATCAACGACGACCTTACCGAAGGGGCCATTACCGGAATGGCCTATTACTTTCCCTGGATGAAAGCCGTGAAGCACATTTCCTACGCGGGCCGTTTCCCGTTTATAAACATGAGGTTTAGTGACCCGGAAATGCCCTTCGATATAGAGTTGGAAGCCTATAACCCTTTCATTCCCCATGATATTAAAAATTCTTCCTTGCCGCTGGCAAATTTCAATTTCAAGATCAGCTCGAAAACCAACAAGAAAGTCGAAATAATGCTTATGTCTTCTTTACGGAACAACGTGGGCTATGATCACCCGGAGAGGTATTACGTTACGAGGCTGGCAAAATCAAGCAATTATGTTGCCGCGAACATGACAGTTGGCGGGATGGACAAAACCGCCAGTTCATTTGGGCAACAAGTGCTTGCGTCTGTTCACCCGGAATCAACCTATTATTTTGGCTGGAGCCATCGGCACCCTTATTACGAGTACGTGCTAAGGCATAACAAGTTACCCAACCTAGACGACACGGATGGAGTGGAAAGTATCTTGAAAACCCGTGACAAGGTACCCGAGTGGATGCCAAAAACCGGCGGACGGAACAAGAAAAATCCTGAAACCGGTAAAAAATCAGTGTACAAGAACGGGGATATTGAACCCGGGCTTTATTCAACTGTTGCCAGGACCAAAACCCTAAACGGCCAGGGCAAAGCCTTTAACCATAGCTTTATCATGACGTGGAATTTCCCGAACC
The DNA here is from genome assembly GCA_964552835.1 of uncultured Bacteroidales bacterium. Classification (GTDB taxonomy): domain Bacteria; phylum Bacteroidota; class Bacteroidia; order Bacteroidales; family CAYFUP01; genus CAZKIR01. Next base: position 4,841 of record CAZKIR010000052.1, on the reverse strand, counting down.
TTTATGCAGAAGAGAAAAAAGGCGTGATGGGCGATCGCTTGGAAGGCCATTATTACAACAATTTTTTTCAGTCGGCCCTGGAAGTGTTGGATTACGGCTTGGAACAATCCGAAAACCTGCACGGCCGCTCCATGGAATTCTTGAACAACTTCTTCGACAGTTCACTGGACACCTTCGTTCTGGAACAGGTAAATTCCCAACTAAACACTTTTATTACCAGTGGCCGGTTAATCCGCGACGGGTCTTTTGGCATCCAGGAAGGGCTGGCGCCCCATCACTCGTGGGGGCCACTCGCCACGATGGATGTTTCATTGTACGGTTCGGTACCCATATTGGCCTTGTTCCCCGAATTGCAAAAAAACATGATGCATGCCCATAAAGAAGTGCAAACAGAACATGGCGAGGTGGCCCATGGCCTGCACAAGAACTTCTCTATGTTCGAGGATGGCACCGCGGGGGTATCTGACAGGATTGATTTGCCTAGCCAGTATATTATCATGGCCCTTAGGGATTATTTTTGGACAAGGGACAAGAAATACCTTGAAAAGATGTGGCCTTCATTAAAAAAGGCCATGGGCTACGTGTTAAACGATCTGGATGTAAATGGCGATCAAATGCCTGACATGGAAGGCCCGCGATCAAGCTATGACAATTTCCCGATGTTCGGCTTGGCCTCTTACATCCAATCCCAATGGCTATGTGCCATGGCCAGCATGGCCGAGGCTGCCCCGGTGGTGGGCGATATCGTGACCAAAGAAAAATGTGAAAAAATCTTGGCCAAGGGGAAAAAACTCATGGACGACAAGTTATGGAACGGAGAGTATTATATCCTGTATAACGACTATGACGGGGCCAAAGGAAAAGGCGATAAGGATCAAGGCTGCCTTACGGACCAGATCATTGGTCAATGGGCTGCCCACCTCTCCAACCTGGGGTACATTTTAAACAAGGAACACGTGAAAAAAGCCCTTCAAAGCATACTGGACATGTCGTTTAAAAAAGGGGAAGGCCTGCGCAATGCTAGTTGGCCAGGCACGAAATGGTGGAGCGACATACCGAGGGATATTTGGGTAGACCAAGGAAACACGTACTGGACAGGTGTAGAACTCGAATTCGCTTCCTTCTTGATATACGAAGGGTTTGTACAAGACGGGCTAAAGGTGATCCAAGCCGTGGACAAACGATACCGGGAAGCCGGCCTTTACTGGGACCACCAGGAATTTGGCGGGCACTATTACAGGCCCATGTCAGCCTGGGCAATCATCAATGCCATGCTAGGTTTCTCGGCCAACCAGGGTACTTATACCTTTAAACCCAAGCTCGACAAAAAATCTATCAAACTATTTTTCGCCTTCCCGGAAGGAACGGCCCATTTTTCCCGCGAAGGAAACAATATACGGGTGAACGCACTTACCGGCAAATGGTCTTTTGATGCCTTGGAATTAGACCCTAAGCTTTTTACCTCTGATAAACTGGAAGTATCCTTGGGAAATAGGTCGATAACTGATAAACTTAGCGTGAAAAAAAACGTGAAAGGCCTACTGCTCAAAGCCAAAAAGCCCATTACCGTTGCAGCCGGGAGTGAACTTCTTATTCAATCTATTAGCTAACCTAAAATGATAAACCCATGAAAAAACTATTGTTAATCACAATTAGCATTGTCTTAATCGCTTTTTCTTGCACCTCGCCCGATGTACAAATCATAAAGCTGGACAAGTGGTATTTTCATACCGGAGACGATCTTACCTGGGCAAAACCAGGGTATAACCACGAGAATTGGGACACGATACGCCCCGGTATCAAGTGGGAGGACCAGCAATGGAAAGATTATGACGGCTATGCCTGGTACAGGGTTTCTTTTGAATTGCCCTTGAGCATGAAAAACAACGCTTACATCAAGGATAGCCTAGAGATAAAGCTGGGCAAGATCGATGATACAGACCAAACGTTTTTAAATGGCCGGTTAATTGGCCAAAACGGCGAACTAATCCCGGTATCAAAAGCAGACAACATCGAAAAATTTGAAAGGGATTCGTCTGCATACGCTATCTTCAGGAATTACGTGTTACCAGTTGAAGATGAACGGATAAAATGGGACAAGAAAAACGTGCTGGCCATACGGGTACATGACCATGGTGGCGGGGGCGGTTTATACGGCTCCATGCCAGAAGTGAGCATGAAAGATTTTAATGACCTTGTCTCGATTAATACCCTATCTTCCCCCTTTGTGTTCATGGGCGAAAACCAGATCAATAAAATTATAAATATCCGGAATTCTTCCAAAAAATACACCATAGGGGGCAAGCTGTCCATTGCCGTCAAGAACCTTTCCACGGGAGAAATAATCCATGAAAAGGTACAGGAATTAAACCTTACCCCGGGAGGGGATCAAAATATGGCCTACGAACTAAATATTGACAGGGGCGAAAGGTACAAGGCCAGGTATTCTTTCACGGAACAGAACTCGAAGTTGCACTTTCATGAAGAACAAGAAATACCTTACATCCTGACCCCACCGGCAAGCGATCATCCTTCCGTGAACGGGCCGATAGTATACGGGGTACGGCCCGGCGCCCCTTTCCTTTATAAAATCCCGGCCACGGGCGCCACACCATTAACATACTCGGCCGAGGGTTTACCCTATAGCCTGCAACTGGATGAAACCACGGGGATCGTGACCGGTAAAATATATAGAAAAAAGAATTACCCGGTGAAGTGGATCGCGCAAAACGAGCTGGGGGCAGATACGCTGGACTTTACTATCAAGGTAGGGGATCAAATAGCCTTGACCCCGCCCATGGGATGGAATAGCTGGAATGTTTGGGGGCTAAGCGTGGATGAAGAAAAAGTAAAAGAAGCCGCCGATTACATGGTATCCACGGGTTTAATCGACCATGGCTGGACCTATATAAACATAGATGACGGATGGGAAGCCCCTGAAAGAACTGAGCAAGGTATTTTGCTGGGCAACGAAAAATTCCCTGACATGAAAGGATTGGTAGATTACGTGCACCAAAAAGGGCTAAAAATAGGTATTTATTCTTCGCCCGGGCCCGAAACGTGCGGGGGATACCTGGGCAGTTACCAGCACGAGTTCCAGGACGCTTTTACCTGGAGCCGGTGGGGATTTGACTACCTCAAGTATGACTGGTGCTCGTATAGCCAAATAGCCAAAGACCGGGGCCTGGAGGAACTACAAAAACCTTATATTATGATGAACAAGGCCTTGCAAAGGATAAACCGTGATATAGTGTACAGCCTCTGCCAATATGGTTGGGGCGATGTTTGGGAATGGGGTGCCGATGTTGGCGGAAACCTTTGGAGAACAACAGGTGACATCGTGGATACCTGGGAAAGTATGAGCCATATAGGATTTAACCAGGTAAACATGGCCCGGTATGCTGGCCCAGGCCACTGGAACGACCCGGACATGCTCGTGGTGGGATGGGTTGGATGGGGGCCTAACTTGCACCTGACCCGCTTATCGTCCAACGAGCAATACACGCATATCAGCCTTTGGTGCCTTCTTTCTGCCCCGCTTTTACTGGGTTGTGATTTAAGCCGGCTGGACGATTTTACCCTGAACCTGTTGACCAACGATGAAGTGCTGGCTGTAAACCAGGACCCATTGGGCAACCAGGCCACGCCAATTATTAAAAAGGGCAATATACAGGTTTGGGCAAAAACCATGGTGGACAGTTCATTGGCCGTGGGCATTTTTAACCTGGGCGATAAAGGAACGGATTATAATTTGGAATTAGAAAAGCTTGACCTGGAAGGTGAACAAACCATAAGAAACCTTTGGAAACAAGAAAATTTAGGTACTTTTGCAGGAACATTTAAAACCCGTGTCCCCATGCACGGGGTAAAACTATTGAAAATAAAGACCAAGTAAACACCAAACAATAAAAACAAATTATTCATGAAAATCACCATGGTTGGCACCGGTTATGTTGGGCTCGTGACCGGTGCCTGTTTTGCAGAAACAGGGGTAGAAGTAACCTGTATTGATATTGACAAAGAAAAAATCGAAAAGCTTAACCAGGGGATAATCCCTATCTACGAACCAGGCTTACGGCCTATAGTGGAAAAAAACGTGGAAACAAAACGCCTGGTTTTTTCAACATCGCTAGCCCAGCACCTGGAAGATACCGAGGTAGTGTTTATTGCAGTTGGCACCCCGCCCGATGAAGACGGGAGCGCTGATTTGAAATATGTTATAGGAGTGGCCAGGGAAATTGGGCAACACATGAACGAGCACCTGGTGATTGTCACCAAGAGCACCGTGCCCATCGGGACGGCCAAGAAAGTGAAAAAAGCCGTGCAAGAAGAACTCGACAAACGTGGAAAAAATATTCCTTTCGACGTGGCATCTAACCCCGAGTTCTTGAAAGAAGGCGCCGCGGTGAATGATTTTTTGAAGCCCGATCGTATCGTGATCGGCACCGAATCAGACACGGCAAATAAAATCATGGAGAAACTTTACAAGCCTTTCCTGCTAAACAATCACCCGATATATTTTATGGACATCCCCTCGGCAGAAATGACCAAGTACGCGGCCAATGCCATGTTGGCCACGAAAATCAGTTTCATGAACGACATTGCTAACCTGTGCGAAATCGTGGGTGCTGACGTGAACAACGTTCGAAAAGGCATAGGCAGTGATCCCCGGATTGGCAACAAATTTATTTATCCCGGCGTGGGTTACGGGGGCTCTTGTTTCCCGAAAGACGTGAAAGCCCTTATCAAGACTGCCAATGACCGGGAATACCCGCTGGAAATATTGAAAGCCGTGGAAAACGTGAACGAACGGCAAAAGCATACCCTGTTTAACAAGGTAA
>CAZKIR010000051.1:0-14081 GCA_964552835.1 uncultured Bacteroidales bacterium | reverse complement strand
ATTGCCATTAGCCCGGTTTCTGATTTTGGATTAAACCAAAAGGAAACCCAGGAAGAATATATCAATCGGATCAATAAAGCCATTAAAAACCTGGAATCGAACAAAGATACCATCACATTTTCGAAAGAAGAATTTAAATCACTTACCGACGAACTTTTGGAAGAATGAAACAAATCACTTTCGATAAGGATGCCTTTGAAGATTTTTCGAATTGGTCTATTTATGATAAGAAAATCTTCAGGAAAATACTTGACCTTATCAAAAGTATTAACCGAGACCTTTATAAAGGAATCGGTAAGCCCGAACCCCTTAAATATAATCAATCCGGTTATTGGTCTCGACGAATTAATCAGGAACATCGACTTGTTTATAAAGTTCATGATGAAAACCATATCTTTATTGCCAGTTGTAGAGGACATTATGGATAGATGTTCTAAAGCGCCAGCAAATCGTCATTCAGCGTCTCCATGCTTTCTTTCATCTCTTCGGTGATGATCTTTCCGTCGAAGAGATTGACAATGCGATGGGCAAATCCGGCATCACGTTTCGAGTGTGTTACGATGATGATGGTTGTTCCCTCTTTGTTGAGCTCGGTAAGCAATTTCATTACTTCCAGGCCGTTCTTGGAGTCGAGGTTACCGGTAGGCTCATCGGCCAGTATCAGTTTGGGATTGGCTACTACAGCCCGGGCAATAGCCACACGCTGCTGCTGACCGCCTGATAATTGCTGGGGAAAGTGTTTTTTCCGGTGACCGATCTTCATCCGCTCCAGCACATTCTCAACCTTCTCCTTGCGTTCGGAATATTTCATTTTTAAATAAATGAGTGGTAATTCCACATTCTCAAACACATTCAATTCGTCTATCAGGTTAAAACTCTGAAACACGAAACCGATATTTCCCTTACGCAGGTTGGTACGGTGTTTTTCTTTAAATTTTGACACATCCCTCCCATTAAAGACATACTGTCCATTGGTAGGATTATCCAATAGTCCTACAATATTCAGCAAAGTGGACTTTCCACAACCCGAAGGACCCATGATGGCAACAAACTCGCCTGTTTCAACATGCATGGAAACCTGGTTTAAGGCGGTGGTTTCCACTTCCTCGGTACGGAATACTTTTGATAATTCAATTGTTTTGATCATTTTTATAAAAATTAATTTTTAATGTTACTTCATTTTTTAAGTTTTTTGTGTAAATTTGAAGTGCGACTTACATTTTACACAAATTATATTCATGAAACTAATAGACAGGGAAATAGAGAGGGTTACAATAGAGATTTCAAAATCATTTCCTGTCATTGTAATAACAGGACCACGTCAAACAGGAAAAACAACCCTATGTAAAAAACTATTTCCTAATAAACCATATTCAAACTTAGAACAACCAGACATTCGTAACATTGCAATAAATGACCCCCATGCTTATCTCCAAAACTATTCTAAATCAGGTGCAATTATTGATGAAATCCAATATGCTCCAGAATTGCTATCATATATTCAGCAGATTGTTGATAATAAAAATCAAAAAGGCTTTTTTATCCTAACCGGAAGCAATCACTTATTAATGATGGAGAAAATTTCCCAGTCTCTTGCCGGAAGAGCTGCAATTCTGAACCTTCTTCCTTTTTCAATGAACGAGTTAGCTCTGTACAATCAAGATTTTAATACGAATGAATATCTTTACAGAGGCTTTTACCCTGCTATTTATTCGGAAAGTCAAGAACCTTTGTTTTTTTATCGTAATTATTTTGCTACTTATATTGAAAGAGATGTGCGGCAACTAACCAATGTAAAAGACTACCAGCTTTTTCAAACATTTATTAAATTATGTGCCAGCAGAATTGGTCAGGTATTTAATGCCAATACGCTTGCCAATGAAGTCGGGGTTTCTCATAATACCATTAAATCCTGGATGTCAATTTTACAAATCTCTTATGTTGTTCATTTACTCCCGCCTTATTATAAGAACATAGGAAAAAGATTGATTAAATCCTCCAAATTATATTTTTATGATGTTGGTTTGGCAGCTTATTTACTTGATATTGAAAAAATATCTCATATAAAATCACATCCTCTACGTGGTGAATTATTCGAAAATCTAGTTGTTAACGAATATGTAAAATCCCGTACAAATCAAGGTTTAGAACCCAATTTGTATTTTTTCCGCGATTCGCATCATAACGAAGTAGACTTAATTCAACCTTCCGGTAATCATTTAAAGGCCATTGAAATTAAATCAGCGCAAACTTTTCATCCGAATTTCTGCAAAAGTCTTGATTATTTTGAAAATCTTTTCAAAGAACATGTTGATCAAAAGATCGTTATTTATACAGGACCTACCGAAACAAATTTTAAAAATACCCAAATTTTAAATTACAAAACACTCTTAATAAATAAAGAATAACCTTTTCTATTAATATCTATAGAGAGCGGAAACAGAAAGTTGGTAACTATATTTCCATACATCCATATCTTCAAATTTGATTATCATAGAGTCATTGATTTTAAGTAAATCTAAAAATTTTAAATTTCTAAAAACAACTTTCTTGAAATTTTTATTCTTTTTTCCTATTCATAAACTTATTTCTGCTTCCGGTTTCCCTTCTCCTTTCTCAGGTCAAAATTCTCCGGCTTCCGAATTTCTGTTTTCCAGTTTCCGTTCTCCCTACTTAAACACAAGCTTCTCATTATCCCCAAAAATCTCATAACTGGAAGTAATAACCCGCTCCCCTTGCTGCAAACCTTCCAGCACTTCATAATACCGCGGGTTTTGTTTGCCCACTCGGATAGTCCGCCGGAGGGCAAATTGTTCATCCGGCGACAACACGTATATCCATTGTCCACCGGTACTCTGGAAAAAGCCACCGCGCGGCACTTGCAAGGCTTGCTCTGTTTCGCCCAATTGCAGGCTAATATGGTAGCTCTGCCCGGTCCGGATGTTTTCTGGCAAGCCGCCGGTGAATTCCATGTCTACCTCGAAACGGCCTTCGCGCACCTCGGGGTACACCTTTTTCAACTCGAGGTGAAAGGTATCGGTTTGCCGGTCAAAATAAGCCCTTAAACCTCTCCGCACCCTGTCAATATAATGCTCATCAATTTCAGCATTAATTTTATAGGAGGTCAGCACGTTTACCTGTCCAACTCGCTGGCCTTGGCTTATGGACTGCCCCAGCTCGGCTTTCAGCAAACCCAATTGCCCGTCAACCGGTGCGCGCAAGTTCAGGTTTTCTTGCCGCTGATAGATCAGTTCCAGGTTTTTCTGCATGTTTTCCAGGTTTTGGCTTATTTTTTTCACCTGGTTTTGGCGGAAAATGGAATCCTGCTCGTGACGCTTTTGGCTTATGTCACGAAGGCGCTCGGCCAGCTTGTAATCTTCCTGTGATTGAAGATATTCCTCCCTGGATATTAACTCGTTATCGTACAAGTCTTTGTTTTGACCGTAAGCCCGCTTTTTCTGGATCAGGTCATGGTTTAAGCGAAGGATTTCACGCTGCAGGTTAAGTTTCTGCTGTTCCATGCTGATACGTGTTTCCCGGAGAAAATTGGCTTTCTCGGCCAATTGTGCCTCACTGTTCAAGATGCTGAGGTTAAGGTTGGTGTTACTCAATCGCAAGATGATATCGCCTTTTTTAACCATGCTGCCCTCTTCAATTAAAATTTCTTTTACCATCCCCCCTTCCTCGGCATCCAGGTACACGGTGTAAATTGGTTCTACCAGGCCAATAACCCGGATATAATCCTGAAAAGGCCCGTAAAATGTTTCCAAGATGCTTAATTTTTCTTTTTCTACCCGCAATGTACTGGTGTTATCCCGAAAAATCAAGAAAAAAATAATCCCGAGCCCAAAAATCACTAGTACAATGTACTTGTAATGCTTGGGCTTAATCCATCGTTTGTCTACAATTATCCTGTCCATGATATTCTATCTATAAAAAAGTTCCTGTTAAATAAAATTGAATGGTTTTTTCTCTTAAAAAAAGTTCCAACCGGGTGCGCAAGCTTTCCCCGCTAGCTTCTGCCAACTTATTTTTTGACTCGTAAAAGTCCATGATGCTGTTCAAGCCTTTTTCCCATTTTTTATTGGCCGTTTTAAAGGCCATCACCTGGCTTTCTTCTTTTTTCCCGGCCATCTTGTATTCCGACACGGCTGCTTGCCAGTTCAGCATGGCCTCGTTCACGTTATATTCCAGTTCCTTGAGTTCTTTTTCCAGCAAGTTTTCCATTTTTTTCTCGTTTACTTTGGCCCTTTGCAGTTGGTTTCTTCTTTGCAGGGAATTAAAAATGGGAATGTACATGGATATACCATAATCAATACGCCGGTTTCGCTCGAATTGTTCTTGAAAGGACAGGGTGTTGCCTTGTTCGTCCTTGTAGGTTTCGTAAATACCCGTGCTATACCCCGAGTAAAAAGAAAGGGAAGGGTACAGTCCCCCTTTCATCATTTGCACCTGTTTCTTGGCCGCTTCCAATTGATTGTTCATAGCCTGCACGCCGGGCAACAAGCCTTTGGCTTCCTGGTAAAGGGGGCCGGGGGCCAAGGTGTCAAAATCAGCTTGCTGGTATAAAAGGGCCTCGGGGACCAAGGCCGAATCGGCCGGGTAATTCATTAATGTCTTCAATTGCAGCAAAGATTCTTCGGTAGAATTCTTGTAACGGGTAAACAAGTATTCATCAGCAGCCAGCCGGGCTTCGGCCTCGTATCGATCGCTCACGGGCGATCGGCCCAGTTCGATAAGCTTTTCAATGCGTTGGATTTCTTTCCTTGACATCTCCAGTTGCTGGGATTGTATGTCGCGCAAACCGGCATTGAGCAAGTAACGCGTGTACGCGTTCATGACCTCGAATACCAGCTGGTTTTCTTTTTGCTCGTATATTTTTTGGCTAACAGCCAGGTTGTATTTTTCAAATTTTATCTGGTTTACCCTTCTAAAACCATTAAAAAGGGTAAGGTTCCCGCTTAAACGGTAGGAATTCGAGAAAAATTCGGTTTCGATAACATCATTGGTATTGGGATCCACGGTTTTACCCATGTTCACGCCATACGACATGCCCCCGTCAACATAAGGCAATAAATTGTTCATGGCATTCTTGTACATGTATTCCTGCCGTTCCAGCTCGTATTGCTTGTCTTTTAAATCCAGGTTATGTTCCAGGGCGTACTCTGCACATTGCCGGTAATTCCATGTTCCAGCAGAAAATACATTTCCCAGTGCACTGCAAAAACACAATATCATAAAAAATCTTCGCATACCAATTTCATTTTATCTGGTAAACATGAAATCAAACGAGGTGCCAAAAACACATAGTGTTGATTTACATAGGATTGGTATTTCTTCTAGTTGTTCAGCTGTCAAAAAATATTACACCTGGATGTAAATTTTTTTTACACTTGTTTTTGAATGCTTTTTCTTTTTACATTTGAACCTAAAAATATCCAGCCATGGAAAAGAAAACCGGGAAAATCCTAATCGTGGACGACAACAAGGGGGCTTTAAGCGCCTTGAACTTGTTGTTACAATTCGAATTCGAAACAGTGGTAACCATCGCCAACCCCAACCAGGTTCAATCCGAGTTACGAAAAACCGATTTTGATATCGTGTTACTGGACATGAATTTTACCGCCGGGGTAAACACGGGCAACGAAGGCCTTTACTGGTTAAAAGAAATAAAAAAAATGGCCCCCACGATAGAGGTAGTGATGATAACGGCATACGGCGACGTGGAATTGGCCGTGAAAGCCCTGAAACAAGGGGCCGCTGATTTCACGCTTAAACCATGGGAAAACGAACGCCTTATGGCAACCTTGAAAACCACCCTCAAGCTCCGGAGGTCAAACCTGGAAGTGAAAAAGTTAAAAGCCCGTGAAAAAACCATGAAAAAAGAATGGAACAGGGAGAAAAAAAGCATGGTTGGTTCCTCGGCTGGCATGGAAAAGGTGCAACAACTTATTGATAAAGTGGCAGGTACAGACACCAACGTGTTGATCACCGGCGAAAACGGGACCGGCAAAGAACTGGTGGCCTGGGAAATACACGCCAAATCTGCCCGGGCAGACGAGTTAATGGTACCGGTTGACATGGGCGCCATACCCGAGAACCTATTTGAAAGCGAACTCTTCGGGCATAAAAAAGGTTCATTTACCGATGCCAAGGAAGACCGCACCGGGAAATTCCTGATGGCCGACAAAGGCAGCCTCTTTCTTGACGAGATAGGCAACCTGCCCTACCCGATGCAATCAAAACTCCTGGTCGCCCTCGAGAACCGGGCAATACTGCCAATAGGGGCCGACAAGTACAAACCGGTTGACATACGGTTGATCAGTGCTACCAATTGCATGCTCGAGGAACTGGTGAAAAATGGCACGTTCAGGGAAGATTTATTGTACCGGCTCAATACCATCCATATTCACGTGCCCCCCTTGCGCGAGCGGGGCGAGGACATCGAATTGTTAGCAGGATTTTTTCTCAAGCAATACGCGAAAAAATACCACAAACCCGGGCTTAGGTTAAGTTCCCCGGCCATTAGAAAACTCATGAAATACCATTGGCCCGGTAACGTGAGGGAATTGCAACACACTTTGGAAAAAGCTGTTATCCTGGCAGAAGACGATACCTTGAAACCACCTGATTTCATCTTTCAAGGGCGGCCAAGAGAAAAATATGATAAACCTAAAACCTTGGAAGAAATGGAAAAGGAACTGATTGACGAAGCCCTGGAAAAACAAAACGGTAACCTGACAGCCGCGGCCGAGCAACTAGGGATTACCCGGCAAACCCTGTACAACAAAATTAAACGCTATGCGCTATAAAACCTTTCACCTGGCCATCGTTGCCCGCTTGCTCATATTTACAATCCTCGCGGGCAGTGCAGTATATTTTTACACCGCCCAGCAATGGGCCCTGATGGGCAGCTTGATTTTCTTTCTCTTTATCTCCGGGGGCAATATCTTGTATTTTATGGACAGCGTGAACCGGGAACTCACCTTTTTTTTCGATGCCATCCGGAACGAGGACACTACCCTCCGGTTTAAAGAAGACGTGAGGAACAAATCCCTGCGCGAGCTGCACAAGAGCATGAACAAGGTAAACAGGCTAATTTCTGAAATCAAGGTACAAAATGAACATAACGAGAAATTTTTTTGCGAGCTGTTAAAGCACTCGGCTACCGGCTTGATGGCCGTGGACACCCAGGGGTATATTGAAGTGGCCAACGACTCGGCCTTGCGCCTCATGGGCTTGCCGCACGTGGCCCATATCCGTTTGTTGCAACAAAAAAACGAAAGCTTGTACCAAACCCTCCTGAACATCTTGCCTGGCCAAACCCATACCATAAAACTACTGGACGGGGCCGAATTGCGGCTTATCTCCGTGAAAGTGGCCGTCTTGTTGTTTGGGCAAAAAAAATACCGCGTGTATTCCTTGCACGATATCAAAACCGAAATGGAAGAAAACCAACTGGACACCTGGCAAAAATTAATCCGCGTGCTCACCCACGAGATCATGAACTCGGTGGCCCCGATAACCTCCCTCAGCAATACTCTAACGCGTTTTTTCAAGGACAATGGCAAAGACAAAGCCCCGTCAGAAATTACCGAAACAGATATCTCTAACACCCTCCAGGGGCTCTCTGTGATCGAGGAAAGAGGCAGGGGAATGATGCATTTCGTGGACGATTACCGGGCATTGACCAAAATACCCAAGCCCGTGTTCGAAAAAACAGGCATTAACGAATGGCTCGATTCAAACTGCCTCTTGCTCAAAAACCGCCTGGACGAGGAGAACATCCACCTCGAGATCATCAAGGAAAACAAGCAAAAATCCTTTATCGGCGACAAGAAACTCTTGAGCCAGGTATTAATAAACCTGGTAAACAATGCCATGGACGCCGTTCAAGAAAACCAGGAAAAAACTATCCGGATCAAGATCATTGACAACCCCATGGGAAACCATATCATCCACGTGATAGATAATGGCAAGGGCATCCGGGCCAATGACCTGGAAAAAATATTCATTCCATTTTTTACCACTAAGGAAAGCGGTTCGGGGATCGGGCTTAGCTTGTCACAACAAATCATGCGGTTGCACAAGGGCAGTATCTCGGTACAATCCATACCTGGCAAGCAAACAGTTTTTAGCCTGAAGTTTTGATGGAATAATCCTATCTTTGCCCTGCTGATGGAAAACAAAACCAAAGAACCGATAGCCAGGCCATTTCTCAAGTGGGCAGGGGGTAAACGCCAGTTGTTAGAAAGCATTGCCTACCATTTGCCCGGAGAAATCCATTCAGGCCAAGCTTACCACTACGCTGAACCTTTCATGGGAAGCGGCGCGGTTTTTTTCATGCTGGCCAACCGCTTTCCCAAGATGGAAAAAGCCCGTTTAAACGATATTAACCAAAACTTGGTGATAACCTACCAGGTTGCCCGTGATCATCCAGCCAAACTGATTGCTTTCCTGGAAAGCCTCCAAACAAAATACTTGACGTTGGACGGGCCGGCGAGGAAAGCTTTTTTTTTGCAAACAAGGGCTGCTTATAATCATGACAAAAACAATGATATCCAACAGGCTGCTTACCTGATTTTTCTTAACCGCACTTGTTTTAATGGGCTTTTCAGGGTAAACAGCAAGGGTCATTTTAACGTCCCGCACGGGAAGTACAAGAACCCCCGTATTTGCGACAAGGAAAACATCATGGCGGTTTCTGGCACATTGCAAAATGTGGAAATAACCCATGGCGACTTCGAAAAAACGTTCGGGAAAATGACCAAACCCACTTTTTTTTACCTCGACCCGCCCTACAAGCCGTTAAACAAAACATCCAGCTTTATATCCTATGATAAATCCATCTTTTCGGACCAGGAACAAGAACGCCTGAAAAAATTTTGCGATCTTGTCCATTCCCAAGGGCATTATTTCATGCTCAGCAATTCCGATCCCCGGAACCATGACCCCGCTAATACTTTTTTTCATGACTTGTACGCCGGTTATTATATCAAAACCGTGAAAGCCAAACGGGTCATCAACTCCAATGGCAAGGACAGGGGGGCAATTAACGAGTTATTGATAACCAATTATCCATAAAGAAATTAATCTTAAAACATTTTATTAGCCCCAATGAAAACCGAACAAAAAAATTGTAAATTACTAAGTGTTATGAAAAAGAAAAATTATTGGACATCTGAACGAAAAACTGAAATCGTTTTACAGCTATTACGTGGCGAAAACATAGAGACGCTTAGTCGCGAATACGAAGTTACTATATCAGAAATAAGCCAATGGCGTGATACATTTCTGGCTAATGGAGAGAACGGGTTTAAACGTTCACCCGAGAGCTCAAAATTGCATAAAGCTGAACGGCTTATCGGTAAACTGCAAATGGAACTGGAACTTACAAAAAAAAAGAACGAGCTGATAAAAAAACGTTTATAAAAGAATGACAAAAACTAAGCTCACTTTTGTATAAGGCAATTAAAAAAAATAATCGCTTATTCAATGAACAAGTCAGGGTGCTTAGGGGCTATCCCTTTACCCCTCCTTTGAAAATGAAATATTTACGGCGCCTTTTCAAAAGATAGGTATTCACGTTAACCTGGATAAAAACAAATAGTTTTAGCTTGAAATAATCCATGAACGAGTGGCCCCCGTCCCTGGACACCCATTGCCGATAGCCTGAATACCCTTGCTTTATCGATTCGGTAATATCTTGGGTATACTCGATATGCAAACCATTCTTCTCGAAAGTATCACGGTAATGTTCCTCGGTCCAATGATAATAGCTCATTTTTCGCTTCCATTTTTCCAGGAACAACCGGTTTTTATAAGAAAGTGAAAGGATATCTGCAATAAGAAAAGTACCCCCGGGTTTAAGCACCCGGCCTATCTCCTTTATAAAGCTTTCCTTGTCAGGATAATGAAAAGCACTCTCGATACATAACAAGACATCAACAGATTGATCAGGGATTTTTTTTAGCTCCTGGGCATCATCCACGTGGAATTCCAAGTTTTCGTGATGGCCGTTCAAGGTATTGGCCAGCCCAATATTGTGCGCGTTAATATCGATCCCGGTAAGTTTTGCCGGCTTGTAATTCTCGTATATATAAATACTTTGGGTTCCGTTACCACAACCTACTTCCAGAATGGTTTTGCCCTCCAATGCTCCAAGGTGCGAAACGCAATGCTTCGTGAGGTTTACTTGACGATCCTCCAGAGATTCACCGTGTTTATTAAAAAACGGGTAATGAAGCATTAATAACTTGTGATAAACCCTCTGATAAGTCTTGTTGATGGACTCGTAGTAATTGGCAGTGGACGTGCCAGTGCCCATTAAATTTGTTTCCTGCATAAACCTTTTTTAATCAATTTGTTTTATCAAGCAACAAAGATAAAAATTTATTAGAAAAACACTAACTAATTGAAGCCATAACGATACAATGAGCCTTGTTGCCATTTACCCGGGGGCTGATCCAGTACCCCTGTAGAGCATTAAATTTCTGATACTTGGTGATTAACCGTCCGGCAATAAACAATAACCTGGATGACATTTTTTTTATCAAAAAGAAATAACATTTTTCATATGGGGCATTTAAAAATGAAAAAACCTTTATTCTATCAGCAAGTTAATCAAAAATGAATAATCCATGTCGCCCCATTTCCTTGGACGGGTATGGGATAACGCGCGAGAGATGACTTCCTTAAGCTCATGCCGCCCGTTTTTGGCCACCTCTATGGCCTCCATGTACCGGGCCAAGGGCATTTTTCGGCCTTCCAACCCTTGTTTCACGGGATAATTAATGTCTTCCTGGATCACGATCCATTTCATGGCCAAAAACAATTCTTCCAGGGCCAGATATGCTCGGTTGCCCTCTAGCAAGTACTTTTTGCCATGATGGGCCATTTTTACATACTGTAGCAAATAAGCCGGGGGATCCGTGTATTGTACTTCAATATCAGGTACCCCATCGTTGCCCTGGGCAAAACTCTTGACAAGAAACTTTTGAAAAAGCGGAACATCTATTTTCCCGTAAAGGCATTTGGTATAAATATCTACAATCAAGTTCGCGTGCGACAATGGATACTTTCCATTGTTTTTTTCAAGCAATACCCGGTAATCGTATACAATTTTTCCTGATTTTACCGCGGCCTTGTACCCGGGAAAACTAAGCCATATCAGGCTGTCAGTATTGCAACGGCACACCTTGACGGTCTTCGCGTGCATGTTCCCCTTTTGCAACAAGCCGGCAAAATCATTTTCTTGAAATATTTCGTGTAATTGCTTTTTGGCCTGTAAAAAATCCATGCTTCAATTTATTCCTGAAAAAGCGTGCTTCTTGGATCGATTATCATTGTAACGACCATAACTCGAAATCCTTCATTAAACCATAATCTATTAAATCGTAAGCCTTTCCTGATGGCTGGGGAACAGGATTATAGCGCCAGCTCCACGGGGTAACAATCCCTTCCCGCGGATCCCGGTGGAAGGGGCCAAGCACGTTTTTCAAACTCCCATAAACGATAATCTCCACCTTGTTAAGCCCTGGCTTCAAGGCTTCAGACAATATCATTTCATAGGGCTTCCAACCAATAATGCCGGAGGTTTCCCCATTCACTTTAACCTCTATCACGCTGCCTTCCCAATCGAGAATTTTTACCAGGTATTTTCCACTTTCGTTAATCAAGTATTCTTTTCGATAGGCAATTTTATCGCCATAACATGGCAAGCCCTGTCCTTTCCATGATCCTAATGATAAATCCAAGGCAGGGGTTATTTGCCAAGCTTTTTTAATCGGGGTTAAATGAAAATCACCCAGCACGTAAGCTGGCTCAATCTCGGCAAACACGCTCATTCTTGGGGCTTCAAGGCGTATCTCGTTTTCTCCTGCTTGCAAAGCCTGCCCAACCGGGAACACGCCCGTGTAATGATCCAGCCACCAGGCACCTTCAATGGCTTCTATTTCCAAGCCGTTCACCGTTACATTGTACAATTCGGGCTGTTCTACCACGAATTGTATTTCCTTTCGTTTTTCTTCCGGGAAGCCATTCGATATTGACACGTGATAATCCACGGTAAATCCCGTTTCCATGGAAAAAGTGTCCCGCTCGGTGATCTTGTTTTTGTATTGCACGGCGGTGGCCCAGGGATTTCCTTTTTCAAATCCATAATACTTGAACAGGGTATCGGTAACCCTGTAGGCGTGCACGCTAGTTAACCGGCTTTCGCCAAAAGATATGTCCACGTAATCAATGGGGAGCACGTTTTTTTCCACGCGCTCGATCTCCAGGCTAGATTTTGCCTTGAGCCTTTCGTCTACAAAAGTTTCTTCTCGTTCCCTTACCCCTGCCATTTCTTTTTCAGGAAAAGCGAGCAAAAGGCTGCCGCCCGGGGGCAACCGAAATGAAAAAAGGCCGTCTTGCCCCTTTTCGCGAAAAATATCTCCCTTTACCAGGTCAAATTCATAAACTAACTGCCCCCCCGAAGAAAGGACAAATTGCAATTGCACCGGCTCATTCAGGTCATAATTCGAGAAAAACACGACTTGCCCGTCTTGCAGTTGCCTGCGGTGGTGGTACATTTCCCCGCCCTCGTGTACCAGTTCCTTATAAGGCAATTCCAGGTTGGAAAAAGCTTCTACTAATTTTGGTGCGGATAAACCAGTAACCGTTGCCCAATGCTTTTTATATTCTTTTTGAAGCTGTAAAACACGGCCTGATCCATCCCCGTCCAGGTATTTTATCGTATCAACAAACGAAAGCACTTGCCCTCCTTGCTCCAAAAAATCGTGTATTACCCGAAATGTTGAAATATCAACGTTCTCGGTGCCAGGTGGAAAAATGACCGTGGCGTATCCCCTTTCGCCCACGAACAGTTTGCCATTGCTCACGTAAGCCCGGTCTTTCATGATGTTTTCACAACCCAGGTCATACTCATGTTGGTAGGCCTCCAGGGAATCAATAAAAGATTCAAATCGTGTGCCAAGGGCTTGCAGGTACTCATTTTCACCAGAAGAAAAAGAGTAATACATCCAAGTGGTAGAAGTGGGCTCGATCACTAGCACCTTGTTTTCTTGCTTTCCGGCAGACAGGGCCAATGACAAGCGGGCAAAATGGTCATTTAGCACTTCGTAATGATCCCACCAGGGTTCATGGTAAGAAAAAGATTGTGGAAAATCGTATTTTCTTGATCCCACGATGGTCTGGTATGCAAGGTGCTGGTTCAGCAAGTTCACACCAAGTGTATATTGCCATTCGCCTTGCCTTTTCATATCCTCGAAAGTAAGCTCCCAGCCGCTGCCGCCATATGTTTCAGATAGGGTACGGGGGCGCCCCAGTTGATTGGCCACGCTTGCCAGTTCTTTAACGGCCCGGTTATTACCGAATTGATCAGTCCCTTCGGGGGTATTAAACAACATATCAATCGCGGGGACCTGGTGCCAGGCATACATGGCCATGTTATCGCCACCGTGCTTGGGATTAGGCCATCCATGTTCCCAGTAATGGCCGGTCCAAAGTAAATTTTCCTTCTCGGTGTAGGCAAACCATGGCCTGCTCCAGTTATCAATAAATGTTTGCAGCAAGAGCTGCCAGTAGTTATGCCTAACTTTCCGCCAGTTGCCCACTTCCTGGAATAATGCCGGCAGTTTAGGCGGTAGCTCGTACCCCCATCGTTTCTTGAATGATTCGAACATACCAGGGACCCATCGCATGACATTTTTACCACGGGGTGGGCTAATATTGGGCTCATCGGTAAAAATACCCGGTACTGCCAGACCAAATTCTTCAGCAATGGTTTGCTCGTATCCCTCCATGGTGAGCTCTATAAATTTATCGGTAACCCCCTCTACCATAAGATCCACGTATGAAAAACCACCATACCACTCGGGTCGGCCCGAGTAATATCTTTTCACGAAAAGATAAAACGACCCTTCCTGATCCTTGTATTTGGAGGTATCGGATATTATTTCAATCATTTGATTGTTTTCCTCTACCAAAACCACCATAACCTCCTTACCTTTTGGGATTTTTAATCTTTCCTGTACAAGCATTTCAAGTCCTTGGCCTTGGTTATACGATTCGGGCATTTC
>CAZKIR010000050.1:0-14101 GCA_964552835.1 uncultured Bacteroidales bacterium | reverse complement strand
TGATTGAACCGGTAAATGAAGCAACCAGGAACCCGCCCCCCTATAGGGAAGCTCTCGGAGGCGATGGAGAAACCGGTTATGACTGGGTAATACGCGGTTTTGAAATGGCCCGGCAATATGCTCCCGAGGCCACTTTAATTCTTAATGATTATGATATATTGAAATTCGGACACGTTAGAAATGAAATTATTGATATCGCGAATTTATTAAATGACAGCAGTCTGATTGATGCCATTGGTTGTCAGGCTCATTTTCTCGAGTATCAAAACGCGCGCCAGGTTCAAGATGCCCTGGATCAATTGTCCTCTACAGGTTTGGATATTTACATAACAGAATTGGATATTCATTTGTCGGATGATCAGCAACAACTTGATCAATATAAGGAAATATTTCCTGTTATTTGGCAGCACCCCAGGGTAAAAGGAGTTACCTTATGGGGATACAAAGAAGGTGCCATGTGGAGGGATAATGGTTATTTATTACGTGAGGATGGATCGGAAAGACCGGCCATGAAATGGTTGAAAGGCTTTTTTTACGGGGCATTTCAAACACCATACCAGGAACATGCTATTCCCGGAAAAATAGAGGCGGAAAATTACGACAAGGGAGGAAAATACTATGGTTATTATGACCAAAGCCCGGGTAATTCAGGTAACAGCCCTTACCGGGCGGATCAGGATCATGTAGACATAGATTCCACCAATGATGATGGAGGAGGACATGCGGTAGTTAATATTGAACATGATGAATGGTTAAATTATACCATTGGCAATGTTAATGCCGGAACGTATGATATTTATTTGCGATTAAACAGTGATAAACCCACAACTAATCAATCCATCAAAATATTGTTAAACGGTGAAACCATAGGAATTGTTGAGCCATCAGATACCGGAGGATTGGACGAATGGGAAACCGTCTCTGTTATAGAAGTAACCCTTAGTCCGGATGGAGAAGATCAAGTTTTACGTCTTGAAATGAGCGAAGGTGGATTTCATTTAAATTATATCGAATTTATGCCTACAAACTCTTCTACTTATACATTAACTGTACATGACGGTATAGGTAGTGGACAATATACCGAAAATGCCTTGGTCAAAATTGCAGCGAATGAACCACCTGATGGAAAAATGTTTGACAAGTGGTTGGGCGATATAGAATACCTGGAGGATAAGCATACCACTAATACAACCCTTAACATGCCTGCCAGTAATGTAACTGTTACAGCCTCTTTCAAAGACAAGCCCTTATACCATTTAACCGTAAATAATGGCGCCGGCAGCGGAAATTATGTTGAAGGAAGCATCGTTGAACTTGTTGCTGATGAACCACCCTCAGGCATGCATTTTGACAGATGGACAGGAGATATAAACTACCTAACCAACATCTATTCACCCTTTGCCGAGGTTACAATGCCGGATCGCGATGTGATCATTGAAGCCTTGTTTTTAGAGGGATTAAAAGTCCAACTCTCGCCATTGGATGATAGTTTTGTCAGAAGTGACAAGCCCAATGATGCCAAAGGGATTTCAGACATGCATGAATTAAACCTTAGATACAAAGACCCTGAAGGAGATAATGAAAGCATCCGGTATACTTATTTGAAATTTAAAATCCCACAAATTACAGAAAAGAGTTCTATTGAATCTGCCTTGTTAACTTTGTATGGATATAATTACAACTCTGCTAATCCTGTTGATTTTGAAATACTGCAGGCAGAAAATACATGGGACGAAGAAACCCTCACATGGAACAATCGTCCTGACTTTGACGAACCCGGAGTGATATTAGATTATTCTTATTCATTGTTAAACGGAGGTTTTGGACTATTTGTAATAGATATAACACCCTTGATAACAAACCTTCCCGGCGAAATCCTGACCATTGCCATGCGAATAAAAAACCATGTAAATGATGAATTAATAAAATTTGCATCTAAAGAAAGTACCTCCTACCCCGCCCCAATGTTGAAATTAATAGTGGATGGCAACCTGGTAACAGCCCTTCCGGATGTACAACAGCCCGATGATTTAACCGTTTATCCCAATCCTGCGACAAACACATTAAATATTCAAAGTGAAAATTCTATTCATTCCATTTTGATTTATAATCTATCTGGTAAATTACTTGTGAACCAGAAAGGGGCAAATAGCAAAGCTCAAAAAATTGATATTTCAACATTATCCGATGCGCTTTACCTGGTAAATATTGTTTTTGAAGATGGAAGTGAAGTTGTAAAACATATTGTTAAAAAAAATAAGCAAATCTAATTCCCGTGTTTTATTACCAAGTTTATCATCACTTGTCAGCTTTAGAATGTTTTCATATATAGTGTTAATTAGTGCCTATTTTCTTTATAAGTCTTTGTTTTTTAACCCAAATAGGCCTGTCAATCAATACACTCTTTAAGTCTTTATTTTACAGCAAAATACGATAATTTCCAATTTTTCTTTTCTTTTCCCAAAATAATCTTTAGCTTTGTATTGAATTTTGAATACAAAATACAATTACGACATGAGCAATTATACCATAGCAGTAGTGCCGGGAGACGGGATTGGACACGAGATAGTCCCGGCCGGGTTAAACGTTTTAGAAGCAGCCGCCAATAAATTTGGCTTTCGCTTTTCCACCTCACGGTACGATTGGGGTGCAGGTTATTACAAGAAAAATGGCCAGTTCATGCCGGACGGTGGACTGGAAGAACTGAAAAAGTTTGACGCCATTTATTTTGGATCTGTGGGATTGCCCGACGTGGACGATACCTTGCCTGCCAAAGAATATACCTTTAAAGTCCGTACCCATTTTCAACAATATGTCAATTACCGCCCGGTGCGGACCTACCCGGGAGTAACCAGGCCCTTGCGCTCGGAAAAAGAAATTGATTTCGTGATCGTGCGCGAAAACACCGAGGGAGAGTTCGTACAGGTAGGCAGCCAAATCATGCCCGGCACACCCGAGGGCATGAGCATCGATACCAGCGTGTTCACCCGCAAAGGCATCGAACGGGTGGCACGCTTCGCGTTTGAGCTGGCAAGGAAAAGAAAGAACCAGGTTACCCATATCACCAAATCAAACACCTTGATTTACAGCCTAACCTATTGGGACAGGGTCATCAAAGAGGTGGCGGCTGAATACCCTGACGTGGAGCATAACCAAATGTACATCGACAATACCGCGGCAAATTTCGTGCTACGGCCCGGGATTTTTGACGTGGTGCTGACCACCAACCTCTTCGGGGATATCTTAAGCGACCTCGGGGGCGCCCTCATGGGAAGCCTGGGACTTGGTGGCAGCGGGAATATTAACCCCGGTAAAGAATTTCCGTCGATGTTTGAGCCCATCCATGGTTCGGCCCCTGATATTGCCGGACAGGATATAGCGAACCCCTACGGCCAAATTTGGTCGGGCGCGTTAATGCTGGAACACCTGGGCGAAAATGAAGCTGCCACGGCCATCATGAAAGCCATGGACAAGGCCACCCAACAAGGGATCCTTCCGGTGGACCTGGGCGGGAAGGCAAAAACCAGGGAAATAGCACAGGCCATCATACAAAACCTATAAAAAAACTCGTGGTGGAAAAACTAATTGACGTAAGCTTGCCACTGAAACCCGGGATGCGCGGGGTAGACTTCAAACCGGCCAAACAAATGGAAAAGGACGGTTGGAACGCCAGTGAACTGTGCTTGTACTCGCATGCCGGGACACACGTGGACGCACCGGTTCATTTCGGCTTGCAAGGCACCCTCGATCAAGTACCGCTTGAATCGTTTTTCTGCCAAACCTGGGTAGCCGATATCCAGGAGGTGGCCCCAGGCATGGAAATTACCACCCGGCACCTGGGTGGCATCAAGAACAAGCTAAAAGCCGGGGAAGGCCTGCTGCTAAAAACCGGGTGGTGGAAAAAACATGGCACCCCGGCCTACCGGGAAGCCCTGCCTCGGGTAGGCCAGGAACTGGCTCAATGGTGCGCCAAAAAACACCTGAAAATGCTGGCCGTAGAGACCCCATCGGTGGCCGACGTGAACAACTTGAAGGAATTAAGCCAAGTACACCGCACCCTTTTAGGGGCCGGTATCCTGATCGTAGAAGGGATTGCCAACACGGGAAAAATTACAGAAGAAAAAGTGGAACTGATCGTGCTTCCCTTGCCCATTGAAAACGGCGATGGGGCACCCGCCAGGGCCATAGTCCGTTCAATCAAAAAATAAAAAAGAGATGGGAATATCTTTTTCAGGAACACGAGCAAACCTCTTGCCCCCGTCAGGGGAAAATTTCCTGCTAAAAGTGCAGCAAATCATCCAGGACGAAAACAAGATTATCGTCGTGCCCGACGACGATCCCACGGGCAACCAAACCGTACATGGCGTGCCCATCCTAACAACTTGGGATATGGCAAGCCTGGAAGGGGAAATAAAACAAAAAACCCCACTCTTCTTCATCCTGACCAATAGCCGGAGTATGCCAGAAAAGGAGGCGATAAGCATTTCCCAAGACATTGGCGAAAAAATCAGGGCACTTTCTGAAAAACACGGGGCAAACATTGAACTAATAAGCCGGGGCGACTCTACCTTGCGCGGTCATTTTCCATCCGAACCCGAGGCCTTGGCCCGGGGAATAGGTTGGAAAAAACCAGTAATCGTACTAGTGCCCGCTTTTTTTGAAGGTGGACGATATACTTATCAAAATATCCACCTTGTGAAAGAAGGCGATACCATGGTCCCGGCCGCTAGCACCCCCTTTGCCAAAGACCCGGCTTTTGGCTACCGATCATCAAACCTGGTGGATTGGGCCATCGAGAAATCAGGGGGGCGCATCGCACGCGAAAACATTTCAACAATCCGCATAGAAGACATTCGGGAAAATAATGCCGAAAAGGCCCGCCAACAAATACAAGAAGCCACACCCGGTGGTTGCCTGGTAGTAAACGCGATGGAACGGGCCGACCTGGATGCCGTTTCGCTTTTGTTTCACGAGGAAAAGCACGGCAGCAAGCGGTTCTTGTTCCGTACTTCCGCGTCGTTTGTAGCCTCCTTCGCGGGAATTCCCGGAAAGGAACTCTTAACGGCCAAAGACCTTTCATTAAAAAAAGGTAAAGCCGGGCTCGTGATCATAGGCTCCCATGTACCGAAAACAACATCGCAGCTCCAATCCCTTCAATTGGAAATGCCCAACCTGCATTACCAGGAAATGACCGTGGACAAGCTATTAACGGATCGTGAAAGGACCATCCAGCAAGGCCTCGAAAACATTGTCCAATCCCTGAAACAAGGGAAACATGTGGTATTGTTTACCAGCCGGGAAGTAGTAGGCGAGAAGGATAAAAACAAGGGGCTGGACACCGGGCAAAAAATTTCGAGCGCGTTAACAAGCATCGTGAAGAACTTGCAAGCTGCCCCTGGTTTTATACTGGCCAAGGGGGGCATAACCTCCAGCGTGATCGCGACAGACGGGTTGGGGGTAAAACGGGCCATCGTGCAAGGGCAGATGGCCAGCGGGGTCCCGGTTTGGCAAACGGGCAATGAAAGCCGGTTTCCCGGGATGCCTTATATCGTTTTTCCAGGAAACGTGGGGGAGGATAAAACTCTGGCAGCAGTTATCAGAAAATTAATCTACCTGTAAATCCATACATCATGAAAAAAAATCATATTCCCAAGCGTTACTTCTTCATGCTCACGGCCTTTTTCATCACGCTCTTGTTGTATATCGACAGGGTGTGCATTTCTTCGGCCGAGGGGGCCATCTCTTCCTCCCTGGGCTTAGACAAAACCCAGATGGGCTGGGTAATGGCCAGTTTTGCCCTGGGCTATGCCTTGTTCCAGATACCGGGCGGGTGGTTTGCCGATCGGTACGGCCCGAGGCGTACCATGGGCGTCATCGTATCAATTTGGTCAGCCTTCACGGCCCTTACCGGGGCGGCCTGGAACTATGTTTCCATCCTGGTGTTCCGTTTCATTTTTGGCGCTGGCGAGGCCGGGGCGTTCCCAACCAATTCAAGGGCGGCCATTAACTGGATACCCCTGAAAGAAAGGGGCATTTTTCAAGGAATAAACTTCTCGGGATCCCGGGTAGGTGCGGCCTTTGCCTTGCCCCTGGTGGCTTACATGATTGAGGCGCTGGGCTGGCGGCCCACGTTTTTCATTCTTGGCGCGGTAGGCGTGATGGCCGCCATTGCCTGGTTTTTACTGTTTCGCGACGATCCGGTAGACCATCCGGCCATTACCGAAGTAGAAAAAGCGTACATCAAGGAAAACAGGCAAAAAATTGACCCGGGAGCCAAGAAACAAAACATCGCCATGGCCAAGATATTCCGGTCAAAAAACGTGTGGCTGCTCATGGGGCAGTACGTGGCCAGCAATTTTATCTTTTTCTTTTGTTTAACATGGCTTTTTCCCTATTTAAAAGAAAAATACAACCTGGAAATGGTGGAAGCAGGCTTTTACAGCATGTTTCCCTTGATAGCCGGGGCGGTGGGCAACTGGACATCCGGTGCATTCGTGGATTTTATCTACCGCCGGGGCAATTGGCCTTGGTCCAGAAAACTGCCTGCCATCACGGGTTTCGTGCTGGTAATTGCCGGGCTCGTTGCCACCTTGTACATGGAAGACGTGACCGGGGCCATCGTATGCTTGTCGATCGCCATATTCGGGGCCGACATGTCCATAAGCCCGTCTTGGTCTACCTGCATGGACGTGGGCAAGGAACATTCCGGGAAAGTATCGGGTACCATGAACATGGCAGGGAACCTTGGCTCTTTTGTCACGGCCCTGGCCTTCCCGTATTTATTGGAATGGACCGGCGATGAAAAAGCCTTTTTCTATATTGCCTCAGTTTTTAGTTTCCTGGCCATCTTGTGCTGGTTGAATATTAAACCAAACAAACCCATCAATAACGAGTAATAAAAAAAGTTCTGCAAAGATGATAAAAACATTAAAAGGCGTATGTATTGGCGCGGGCTATTTTAGCCATTTTCAATACGAGGCCTGGAACCGTATCCCGGAAGTAGAAATCACTGCCTTCTGCAACAGCAACCCTGAAAAAGCCAAGGCCATTAAAGAAAAACACGGGGTAAAAAACCACTATACCGATTACCGGGAAATGATCGAGAAAGAAAAACCGGATTTCGTGGATATCATCACGCCACCAGAAACCCACCTGGAAATGACAAGGTTCGCGGCCGACCACGGGGTACACGTGATTTGCCAAAAACCCCTTGCCCCTACTTTCGAGGAATCAAAAAAAATCGTGGAATACGCGAAGCAGAAAAACATCCGTTTCGTGGTTCACGAGAATTTCAGGTTCCAGCCCTGGCACCGGGAAATAAAGAAAATCCTCGGCAAGGGCCAGATTGGCCAATGCCACACCCTGAACTTCCGCTCGCGCATGGGCGACGGGTGGGGCCCTGACGCCTACCTGGCCCGACAACCATATTTCAGGGATTACACGAAATTCCTTATTTACGAAACCGGGGTACACCTGATCGATACCTTCCGGTACCATGGCGGGGAAATAAAAGAAGCCTATGCCATCCTGCGAAAGCTAAACCCAGTGATAAAAGGCGAGGACACGGGGTGGATAATCCTGCGTTTTGAAAACAACGGCTATGCCCAATGGGACGCCAACCGATACAATGAAAATAACTACCCGAAAAACCGCTACACCTTTGGCGAGTACCTGGTGGAAGGGACGGAAGGCAGCATCCGCTTGTACAGCGACGGGACGATCACCGTCCAGCCCCTGGGCAAACCTGAGCAAAAGCATGAATACCATCACGAGGACAGGGGGTTTGCCGGGGATTGTTGCTATATTTTTCAACGCCACGCGATTGACTGCCTGCTGGAAAACAAGGAATTTGAAACCAATGGCCATGATTATCTCCGCACCCTGCGCGTGCAAGAAGCCGTGTACCAATCGGCCCGGGAAAACAAGGTGGTAAAAGTGTAAGATCCAGCTACAATAACACTTATAGCCATTAGTTAATGCTCCTAATCAAAAAAATACCAGGAACAATATTATCACGTATAGCATTAAACAATAAACTTTTCTTCTTGTTTGGATCACCAAATAGCCTTTTATTATTTGATACCATTTTTGTAAATTTGCCCTGTTAAACTAACCATAAAAAAGAATCATTTTTATGTCAGGACACAATAAATGGTCATCCATCAAGCACCGCAAGGGTGCACAAGACGCGAAAAGATCAAAAATTTTCTCCCGCCTGGTCAAGGAAATCCACGTGGCCGTGCGGGAAAGCGGCGACGACCCGGAAAGCAACCCCAGGCTTAGGCTTGCCATACAAAACGCCAAGGGCGTGAACATGCCCAAGGACAATATCGACCGGGCTATTAAAAAAGCCAGTAGCGACGGGGAAGACCTGCAATCCGTCACCTTCGAGGGCTATGCCCCCAATGGCGTGGGCGTGTTCGTAGAGTGCCTTACCGATAACAACCAACGAACAGTAGGCATGGTCCGTTCCGTTTTTAACAAGAAAGGTGGCAGCCTTGCCACCAATGGTTCGCTTAGTTTCCTTTTTGACAGAAAAGGCGTGTTCGTGATCCCGAAAGGCGAGTTGGACCCCGAGGAATTTGAATTAGAAATCATCGATGCCGGGGTGGAGGAGATCGAGGAAGTAGAAGATAAATTCATCGTGTACTGCCCCATGGAAGAATTTGGCAGCGTACAGAAAAAGCTTGACGAAATGAATATCGAGCCCGAGAACGCTGAATTACAAAGGATACCTGCCACTACCAAGGAACTGGACCTGGATTCATCACGAAAAGTATTAAAAGTTATTGAAGACCTGGAAGAACTGGACGATGTCCAAAACGTGTACCATAATTTAGAAATGACCGAGGAACTGGAAAAAGCCCTGAGCGAATAAATCGTTGGATAAAAAGGGGTTAAAGAGCTGTCAATCAAAAATATTACAGGTGTAGTTAATTTTTATTCAATATTTAATACCTATTTATTTTGTAAAATTGATTTTATTACTATTTTTGTCATGATTAAAATCATAATTTGACATGAAAAGGTTAAACAACATTCTCGTCGTGGTCGTGGTGGTCATTCCAAAAATGTCTACGTGAGAATGGTGTAAATAACCGTAAAATATAAGCTGCAAAGCCATTCTCACGAGGGAATGGCTTTTTTAATTTGATAAATTTAGGTAATCAAAAAATTCAACACCGTGAAAAAAACATTACGAAGTCACGCTACAACACAAGGCCGCCGAATGGCTGGCGCCCGGAGCCTTTGGCGGGCCGCCGGGATGAAAGAAGAACAAATCGGGAAACCCGTGATCGCGATCGTCAATTCTTTCACGCAATTTGTTCCCGGTCACACCCACCTGCACAACGTGGGCCAAGAGATCAAGAAACTTATCGAGGCACACGGGTTTTACGCTGCCGAGTTCAACACCATTGCCATTGACGACGGCATTGCCATGGGGCATGACGGCATGTTGTATTCCCTCCCCTCGCGCGACTTGATAGCCGATAGCGTGGAGTACATGATCAACGGCCACAAGGTAGATGCGATGGTTTGCATCAGCAATTGCGACAAGATTACCCCCGGTATGTTGCTTGCCACCATGCGCCTGAATATCCCCACGGTGTTTGTCTCGGGCGGCCCCATGGAAGCTGGTATTGTTGGCGACAAAGCCTATGACCTGGTAGACGCGATGGTGATGGCCGCCGACCCTGAAATAAACGAAGACGAGCTTACAGCGGTTGAACAAGCCGCCTGCCCAACTTGTGGTTCCTGTTCGGGCATGTTCACGGCCAACTCCATGAATTGCCTCAACGAGGCCATCGGGCTGGCATTGCCTGGCAATGGCACCATCGTGGCCACCCACGTGAACCGCCGCCGCCTGTTCGAGAAGGCTGCTGCCACCATCGTGGACATTACCAAAAAATATTATTTCGAGGGCATCGAATCGGTTTTGCCCCGTTCCATCGCCACCCGTGAAGCATTCATGAACGCCATGACACTTGACATCGCCATGGGCGGTTCCACTAATACCGTGCTGCACCTCCTGGCCATCGCCAACGAGGCCGGCGTGGACTTTACCATGACAGACATTGACCAATTGTCGCGCAAGATCCCCGTCCTGTGCAAGGTAGCGCCCAGTTCTTCGTACCACGTGCAAGACGTGAACCGTGCCGGCGGCATATTAGCCATCATGGGGGAATTGGGCCGGGCCGGGTTGATTGATACATCGGTTAGCCGGATTGACGGAAAATCCCTGGCCGATATATTGAAAAAATGGGACATCATGTCTATTACAGCAAGCGAAGAAGCCCTGGAGAATGCCCGTAGCGCCCCGGGGCTATTGCCCCGCAACCTGGAGTTTGCTTCCCAGGACAACAAGTACCGGGAACTGGACACCGACAGGGCGAAAGGTTGCATCCGCTCGGGAGACCACTGTTACAGCCCCGATGGCGGGCTGGGCGTGTTGTTCGGGAACATCGCGCGGAACGGGTGCATCGTGAAAACAGCAGGGGTAGACGAGTCGGTTTTCCACTTCAAGGGAAAAGCCCGCGTGTTCCACTCCCAGGATGCAGCTTGTGACGCGATATTAGACGAAACGGTAAAAGAAGGCGAGGTGGTGGTAATCCGCTACGAGGGGCCAAAAGGTGGCCCAGGCATGCAAGAAATGCTTTACCCGACTTCTTATATCAAATCAAAAAAACTTGATAAGGCCTGTGCCCTTATCACCGACGGAAGGTTTTCTGGCGGCACCTCGGGCTTGAGCATCGGGCATATTTCGCCCGAGGCAGCGGCCGGCGGAGAAATTGCCCTGCTACGAGACGGCGACCCGATCGAAATTGACATTCCCAACCGCGGCATCAACGTGCTCCTCCCGGGAGAGGAGCTGGAAAAAAGAAGAAAAGAAGAAGAGGCCAGGGGCGAAAATGCATACCAAGCCGGGCCAAGGAAAAGAAGTGTTTCCAAAGCCCTGAAAGCATACGCTGCCATGGTAACTTCTGCCGATAAAGGCGGGGTACGGAACATCTAAATAAAAATTATTCATGTAGCAAAAAAATAAATAACACATACCATTATGGAAACAATCACCAAAAAAGATCAAGAAAAAACAAAAGCCAAAACCATGGTTAAAGGGTCTGAAGCAGTTATCATGTCACTGTTGGAAGAAGGGGTTGACACGGTTTTTGGTTATCCCGGGGGCGCGATCATGCCCATTTACGACGAGATGCCAGGTTACGAGGACAAGTTAAAGCATATCCTCGTACGCCACGAGCAAGGCGGGGCACATGCCGCCCAATCGTATGCCCAGGTAACCGGTAAAGTAGGCGTGTGTTTTGCCACCTCGGGGCCTGGTGCCACCAACCTGATTACCGGCATTGCCAATGCGAGCATCGATTCCATCCCCATGGTGTTCGTGACCGCGCAAGTACCCTCGCCCCTGCTGGGCACGGACGCGTTCCAGGAAACTGACGTGGTAGGCCTTACCATGCCAATTACCAAATGGAATTTCCAAATTACCAAGGCCAGTGAAATACCCGGGGCATTTGCCAAGGCATTCTACCTGGCCAACACCGGACGAAAAGGACCGGTTGTACTGGACATTACCAAGGATGCCCAATTGCAAGAAGTTCCATTTCATTACGAGAAATACCCGATAGTAAGGAGCTATGCCCCCTTGCCCACCCTTAACAAGGATAAGGTAAAGGAAGCGGCCGACATGATTAACCAGGCCAAGAAGCCATATATCCTGGCCGGCCACGGCATACTGTTATCCGGTGCCGAGAAAGAATTCAAGGAATTTGCCGAAAAAGCAAGCATACCGATTGGTTGCACCCTGTTGGGGATTTCTGCCATTCCTGACGAGCACCCGTTAAACGCAGGCATGCTGGGCATGCACGGCAATTACGGCCCCAACGTGAAAACCAACGAATGCGACGTGTTAATAGCCATCGGCATGCGTTTTG
Source organism: uncultured Bacteroidales bacterium (assembly GCA_964552835.1). Taxonomy (GTDB): domain Bacteria; phylum Bacteroidota; class Bacteroidia; order Bacteroidales; family CAYFUP01; genus CAZKIR01. Next base: position 2,153 of record CAZKIR010000050.1, on the reverse strand, counting down.
ACGACCGCGTTACCGGGGACATCAAACGATACGCCAAACAGGCCAAGGTAATCCACATCGAGATTGACCCGGCAGAAATCGACAAGAACGTGAAATCGAACGTGGCCATCAACGCCGATGCCAAGGCCGCCCTGGAAGCCTTGACACCTTTAATAGAAAAAAAATCCCACGACCAGTGGCTGGAAGAATTCAGGGCATGCGAACAAATTGAATTTGAAAAAGTCATTAAAAACGAGATCACCCCGGCCAATGGCAACATAAAAATGGGGGAAGTAATCAACCAGGTATCCGAGAAAACCAAGGGGGAAGCAATAGTGGTAACCGATGTAGGCCAGCACCAAATGATGGGCGCACGCTATTACAAGTACAAGGACCCTAATAGCTGGATCACTTCTGGCGGCCTGGGCACCATGGGCTTTGGCCTGCCCGCGGCCGTGGGGGCAAAAGTAGGCAAGCCCGATCGCGAGGTAATCCTGTTCGTTGGCGATGGCGGCTTCCAGATGACAATCCAGGAATTAGGTACCATCATGGCATATGATATTCCCGTGAAAGTTGTAATTTTGAACAATAATTTTTTGGGAATGGTACGGCAATGGCAAGAGCTTTTTCATGAAAAAAGATATGCCGAAACCAATATGCCAACCCCAAATTTTCAATCCATAGCCTCGGGCTACGGAATTGATTCACTGAAAGTGTCCGAACGGGAAAAGTTAGACGGGGCCATCGATACCATGCTAAACAGCAAGAAAGCTTTCGTGCTGGAAGTAAACGTTGGAAAAGAAGTAAACGTGTTCCCGATGATCTTTCCAGGCGCCTCGGTATCGGATATAGTACTGGGATAATAAGTTAAACAACAAAAATATGAAATCATGGAAAATAAACTATATACCATAACGGTTTTCACGGAAAACCACATCGGGCTCCTGAACCGGATTACCATTATCTTTACCCGGCGGCACGTGAACATCGAAAGCCTCACGGTCTCCGAATCAGAAATTCATGGCATACACCGGTTCACGATCGTGGTGAACACGACAGAAATACAGGTGCAAAAAATCGTGCGCCAAATAGAAAAACAAGTCGAGGTAATCCGCTCCTCGTATTATACCGACGAAGAAGTAGTGCACCAGGAAGTGGCCCTTTACAAGGTAGACACCAAGGCCCTGGCCCACGGGAACAACGTGGAAAGGCTCATTCGCAAGAACAATGCCCATATCCTGGACGTGGAACCAGACTATATCGTGATCGAGAAAACCGGGCACCCCGAAGAGACACAGGCCCTTTTCAAGCGACTAGAGCCCTTTGGCGTGCTACAGTTTGTCCGCTCGGGACGAATTGCAATTACCAAGCAAATACGCGAGCTCACCTCCTACCTGAAAGAACTGGACGAGGTGAACAAAACATTTCAAAATATAAACAATAATTAACCTAAAAATCAAGTAAAAATGGCAAAAATGAATTTCGGCGGTGTAGAAGAAACCGTTGTAACCCGGGAAGAATTTCCCATGAGCAAAGCAAAAGAAGTACTAAAAAACGAAACCATAGCAGTGATTGGTTATGGGGTACAAGGCCCCGCGCAATCATTGAACATGCGTGACAATGGCTTTGACGTGATCATTGGCCAGTCGCCCGATTTCAAGGAAGACTGGGACAAGGCCGTGAACGACGGCTGGGTACCTGGCGAAACCCTTTTTCCCATCGAGGAAGCCGTAGAACGTGCCACCATCGTCCAATACCTGGTTTCTGACGGTGCCCAGCGCATCCTATGGCCTACCATCAAACCCTTGTTAAAAGAAGGGGATGCCTTGTATTTCTCGCACGGTTTTTCCATCACGTACAAAGATCAAACCGATGTAATCCCACCCGAGAACATTGACGTGATCCTCGTGGCACCAAAAGGTTCGGGTACCAGCGTGAGAAGGAATTTCCTGGCTGGCACGGGCATCAACTCGAGCTACGCGATCCACCAGGATTATACAGGAAAAGCAGAAGAACGTACCATGGCCATTGGTATTGCCATTGGTTCGGGTTACCTCTTCCCTACCACCTTCGAGAAAGAAGTGTTCAGTGACCTGACCGGGGAACGCGGCGTGTTAATGGGCGCCCTGGCCGGTGTAATGGAAGCCCAGTACAAGGTATTGCGCGACCACGGC
>CAZKIR010000049.1:0-14199 GCA_964552835.1 uncultured Bacteroidales bacterium | reverse complement strand
AATTATACAATTTCACCTTCATAAAATCCGATTTAATTTTTCGGTGAACCCTATGAAGATAAAATGTATATTGTTGTTGAAAGTAGCGATATATTTGAACCCTCCCGAGAAGGATTAAAAATAAAACAAAAAAACCTTTGGAAAACCTTACAAAGGCATCAAATAGAAAACCTTAAACAGGCATTCCCGTACAGTAAAAACGAGTATCTCAAAAGGGTATATAAAATTAAATTCAAGGGAGATGCTGAAAAACTTAAAAATGATTTGATGATTAACCATAAAGATAATATTAAAAAAGTCATTAGGCTCCCTAAAACAGAAAACATAGCCCTTTATGATCCTTCTGATTGGATGTGGCAGGCCCATAAGGATGATTGGTTATGGCATTTGACCAAGATTAAAGCTGATGAAGCCTGGGAAATAACCCATGGCGATGAAAATGTAAAGATTGCAATTCTTGATACCTGGTTTGATTTAGACCATCCAGATTTAGAAAATGAAATCGAACCGAATTATGATCCTTATGATAATGCCTCTTGGACATATTCTTGCGCGTGGAATAAAAGCTATAATACTACTAATTGCAAAAAACATCATGGTACTGCAGTGGCGAGTTTTGTGGCGGCTCATACTGACGGAGGAGGGCAACTAGCCTCAATAGGGTTCAATTGCAAAATGATTGCTTATAAAGCATGGGATGGAGATTATCTCGAAAAAGCACAACACGCATCGCTTAACATGAATGCTGACATTATCACTTCTTCCGCAGGTGGATGGAGATGTAGCAAAAACCTCAATGATATAGAGCGGATTGCCGTACAGGAAATACTGAATAATGGAACCATTATTGTTATGCCTGCTGGTAATGGAATCACAAAAAATGCAGACGGAACTATTGAAAATAACACGAGATGCAGACCTTCAGGACAAACCTATGACAGACCATGGTTCCCCTTAAGCCCCTTGTATGATGAGCGGGTAATTATTGTCTCTAGCACAGATGAAAACGATAAACATACTTATATTAATAAAGACAGAGATACTATTATTCATTCTTATTATCCAGAAGTAGACATCTGTGCACCTGGGTATTGCGTGATGGGGGCACAACCATTAAGAAAGGATACATGTAAGGCTGTAACATGTGCAGATGTTTGTTGTAAAGATAATTCATGGCCTTATTATGGTTGTGGTATAGGAACATCATTTGCTACCCCAATTGTTGCAGGCGCATGCGGATTAATGAAATCAGTTAATTCGGATTTACGTCCCGAGAATGCCCAGGAGATTTTAAAGCTAACAGCTGATCCTATTCAAGATTGGCATTTATATTCAGGCATGCTCGGTGCTGGGCGGATAAATGCATACTGTGCTGTATACCAAACAAGTCCACTTGATTTATCTGGTCCTTTATCAGGTGAGTACAAGAAATATTATATTAATATGAACAATACAATCTGTTAGTTCAAATACAACAATCGAAGGTGCGGAAGTTTCCATCACGGGAACGTTTGAAGTCAACTCAGGCAATACCTTTTTAATTAAAAAACCAAATAGTTTATCTTGTCCCTAACTAGGATTATTAATTAAAATTTAATGATTGATTGTTTGTTGGATGAATAAATCAGCTTGTATTAAACCAAAAAAATATATGAATATCACGGGTGAATTTTTCGTGCCCAGAAACACAATTTTTAAATGCACACCTAAATGCCCAGGAGATTAGCTTAATACAAGGATGTAGACCATTAATAATTAAATAATTTTATATGAAAACAAAATCATTAATTGAATTGATTATATTTCTATTATATTGTTTATGCACGTTTACAATAAGCTATTCCCAGCAATTCAAGTTCTCCATTGCTTTCGAGGATGCCATGGGAAACAGTGACACCCTTGTAATTGGTTACGATAGTGAATCAACTACCGGGATCGACCATGCTTTCGGCGAAGAAAATATCATTAGCCATCCATGGGACGATACCTTTGAGGCCCGGGTTGAAAGCATTGCCTTTCAAGAACCTGAATTTCAAACAAAAATTCAGGTTTACCCGCATTCATGTGCAGGTGAGTGCTTGTATTACCTACTCACTATTGCCATAAGGATCGATTCTTTTCCTTTGACAATAAGTTGGGACAAAGAGCTTTTTACCGATCCTTGCATCAACAAATCCTTTATTACCGACTGGGTTCCTGGAGGATGGTTTGATGCTGCCCATGGAGGGGAACAAGATATTAAAACTAGACTAATCAAAACAAGAAACTCAATTCCTCCTCGTTTACCATTGTTTCCTGGTGTATAATGCCATAGCCCATCTGGAGGGAGGTGGGTTTGGCATAGCGTGGGATAAAGCTGGCAGCCAGGTTTTTTTCTTCTATGCTGGCTTCTTTATCGCTAAGGGCATGGAGCGAGATTGAATTGGGAGATGGCACTAAGCTTCAGAATGGTTTCAACCTTGTTTTCCCCTATCTCCCTTTTTATTCCCCGTGCTTGTTGTATATTTGCAAAAAAATTAGAAATTATGGGACAAGCACCAAGGGTACGTTTCGCCCCCAGCCCCACGGGCCCCTTGCACATGGGCGGGGTAAGGACCGCGTTGTATAATTATCTTTTTGCCAAGAAGAACAAGGGCACTTTTATCCTCCGCGTCGAAGATACGGACCAGCAACGCCACGTGGAAGGGGCCGAGAAATATATTATCGATTCCCTCGCGTGGTGCGGGATCACTATCGACGAAGGGGTGACAGTGGGCGGTCCCCACGCGCCCTACCGCCAATCTGAACGAAAAGACATCTACAAGAAATATGCCCAAAAGCTCGTGGATCCTGGCTGGGCTTATTACGCGTTTGATGCCCCGGAAGACCTTGAGGCCATGCGCCAACGGCAGGAAGAAGCCAAAACCAGCCTTACCGGGTATAATTTTGAATCGAGAAGGGAAATGAAAAACTCATTGACACTTTCTGAAGATGAAACGAAAAATTTGCTGGATAAAGGCGTGCCCCACGTGATACGGTTCAAGATGCCGGCCAACGAGACCGTGCGTTTCACGGATATCGTCCGGGAAGTAGTGGAAGTGAACACCAGCACGCTTGACGATAAAGTCATATTCAAAGCCGATGGCTTGCCCACCTACCACCTGGCCAACGTGGTAGACGATCACCTGATGGAAATTTCCCACGTGATACGGGGCGAGGAATGGCTGCCATCAACGCCGCTACACGTATTGCTATACAAGGCTTTTGGCTGGGAAGGCAGCATGCCCCAATTTGCCCACTTGCCCCTGTTGTTAAAACCTAACGGCAAGGGAAAATTAAGCAAGCGGGATGGCGAAAAAATGGGCTTCCCTGTTTTCCCGCTGGAATGGAAAGGACAAGATGGGGAAATTATCCCGGGATACCGGGAAGAAGGATATTTGCCCGGGGCATTCGTGAACATGCTGGCCCTGCTGGGATGGAACCCTGGCACCGAGCAGGAATTTTTTACCCTCGAACAATTGCAGGAAATTTTTTCACTCGAACGTGCCGGCAAGGCTGGTGCCCGTTTTAACCCTGACAAGGCCAAGTGGTTTAACCATTATTATATCCAGCAAAAACCGGATAACGAACTGGCACCAATTTTCAAAAGAGACCTTGAAGAAAGGGGTATAAAAGCAGATGATCAATATATCGAAAAAGTCATATCCCTGGTAAAAGAAAGGGTAAATTTCATGCCCGATCTCTGGGAACAATCTTATTTTTTCTTCGAGGCGCCCACGGGTTATGATCCCAAAACGGTGAAAAAAAGGTGGAAAGAAAATACCCCACTCTTCATGAAAGAAATAAAAAAACTGGTAGCCAATACAGAACCTTTTGAAGAAGAAAAGGTGGAGGAAGAAGTAAAAGCCTATATCTCGCGCGAGGAATTGAGCATGGGCCAAATATTAAACGCCCTGCGCCTTTGCATGGTGGGCGCGGCCAAGGGGCCACACTTGTTTACCATTATCTACATGATTGGCAAGGAGGAAACACTCCGGCGGATTGATAGGGCGCTCGAGGAAATTAAAAAATGATTTTCTTTGTGATAACCCGGCCAAGAGGTTTGATATTGACTAAATCCTTCATTAACCGCTTTATACCTATGTATTTTTTTATTAACCATTAAATTTATTATATTATGAACAAAAGATTATTTGTGTTTATGGCAATTGTTATGGCTGTTTTGCTAGGCTGTAACAAAGAACCGACAGCGCCCACGAACCTTAACGTGGAAGCAGACGATGAAGGGTATTTTCACGTTAGCTGGGACACCGACGTGGGGGCTGATGATAGGGTATACCGCTCGGAAGGCGATGGGGATCCCGAGTATTACGCTGATCCCAGTTATAACAGCAAGTTTTATGATCACGAGATCGAGTTGGGAAAAACCTACAATTACCAGATTGTACGGTACGAAGATTCTGCTGCCACGGATTTAAAATCAGAAATCGTGACCTTGATTTGTGAAGACTTAGAAGCCCGTGTGAAGAACATGGAAATTGCACAAGATGGAATGGATGCCATCATCACCTGGGACGTGTATTTTCTTGATAATCTCCCGGAAGGGGCTTATATTGAAGTAAGCCGAAAAAAAAATGATGATTATGATTACAAAAAGGTCGAAACAGTGACTGAAATTTCGGACGAGAACACTTACGTGGACAAGATGATCCTTTTCGCGGGCGACTTTGTGAAATACAAGTTGGAACTGTTTGATGCCGACGGGAATTCTTTGCACGATGAAGAAGAATCCATTAGCGTTGATCATAATTACTCTCTTACCCCGACTAACGTGCAGGCGAGTATTTCCAACCGCTCTAAACAAGAGATCAAAGTTTCCTGGGATCCTGCAAAAGATGCCGAGGAATATTACTTGAAAATTTTTGTGAAAAATAATACGCCATTCGTGCTCGACCCCGTTCCCGCTTCGTCTACCTCTGCTATTGTTACTATTAGTGAGACCTTGAACGAGGGTGACGTGTTGAGTATCCAGGTAGGTGGGAAAAAAGGAGATTACCGTGATTACAGCGAGGAAGTTGATGTAACTTGGTAATTTCTTTCTTGAAAAGGATTTAAAAAAATAATAGAGACGTTGCAACGTCTCTATTATTTTTAATGCTGGCAATGGCCAACAAGTTAAAAAAACTATTTCTTTTGCCTTTTTGCCCAACTATCGCGCAGGGGCACGGTACGGTTAAAAACGGGTTTGCCCTCTTCAGTATCATAATCCACGCAGAAATACCCGACGCGTTCAAACTGGAATTTCTCTTCTGCCGTTACATATCCAAGGGCAGGTTCCACGTAGCATTCGGGAAGTATCTCCAGGGAATCCCCGTTCAGGAATTCTTTAAAATTTTTTTCCTTGTCACCTGTCGGGTTTTCTACTTTAAATAGCCTGTCGTACAGCCGTACCTCGGCTTTTTTGGCATGTTGGGCCGATACCCAGTGCAAGGTGCCTTTTACTTTCTTGTGGCTATTGACACCGCCTGATTTGGTCTCGGGGTCGTAAGTACAATGCAATTCAATGATATTGCCCTCCTTGTCTTTAATAACATCCTCGCATTTTATGATGTACGCATATTTAAGCCGCACTTCACGGCCAGGTGCCAGGCGGAAAAATTTCCGCGGCGGTTCTTCCATAAAATCTTTTTGTTCAATATATATTTCCCTTGAAAAAGGCATTTTCCGTTTCCCTGTTTCAGGTTTCTCGGGGTTGTTCACCGCGTCCACTTCCTCGCTTTGCCCTTCCGGGTAGTTCGTGATCACGACTTTTAACGGATCCAGCACTGCCATCCGGCGGCCGGCATGGGTATTTAAATCTTCGCGCAGGCTGTGCTCCAGCAAGGCCAGGTCAATGATGCCGTCAAACTTGGTAATGCCAACTTTTTCAGAAAAGTTGCGGATGGATGCAGGGGTGTACCCCCTACGCCGCAACCCGCTAATGGTGGGCATGCGGGGGTCGTCCCAGCCGTTTACCAGCTTGTTTTCTACCAATTCCAGCAACCTTCTCTTGCTCATAACCGTGTAGTTAAGGTTAAGCCGGGCAAACTCGATCTGCCGGGGTTGGTACCCGCCTTCTTTTACCTGTTCCACGAACCAATCATACAAGGGGCGGTGTACCTCAAACTCCAGGGTACACAAGGAATGCGTGATGCCCTCGATGTAATCGGATTGCCCGTGTGCCCAATCGTACATGGGGTAAATACTCCACTCGCTGGCCGTGCGGTGGTGTGGGGCATTTTTTATGCGATACATGATCGGGTCGCGCATATGCATGTTCGGGGAGGCCATATTAATTTTTGCCCTTAGCAACATGGAGCCTTCAGGCACTTCCCCGTTTTTCATTTTCTCTAACAGTTCCAGGTTTTCCTCCACGGGGCGATCCCGGTAAGGGCTCTCATTACCGGGTTTCACCGGGGTACCTTTTTGATCGGCAATTTCTTCCGGACCCTGTTCGTCCACGTAGGCCTTGCCCTCTTTGACCATTTTCACGGCCCAATCATATAATTGCCGGAAATAATCAGAGGCATACTTGGGCTCGCCGTCCCACTCGAATCCTAACCATTCCACATCACGCTTAATAGCGTTAATATATTCAATATTTTCCTTCACGGGATTGGTATCGTCAAACCTGAGGTTGCATTTTCCATTGTATTTTGCCGCCAAGCCAAAGTTCAGGCAAATGGCCTTGGCATGCCCAATATGCAGGTAACCATTGGGCTCGGGCGGGAAACGGGTGACGATTTCTTTAATTTTCCCGCTTTTATGGTCCTCTTCAATAATTTGCTCGATAAAATTCAGGGATGTTTTTTCTTTCTTTTCTTCCCCGGGGGTATTGTTTGCTTCCATTGATCAAAATTTTAAAATGATCACAAATATATAGATTCCCGGTTGAATAAATGAAAACAAGCCCGATGAATTTTAACCCGGGAGATTGATAAATGTATTTTCCTGAACTTGATTTGACATAATTATTATTGTAATTTCGCGGGCGATATCTCACACAAATTCATAAAATGGGGTTAATACAACTCGAGGGCATGGAATTTTTTGCCCATCACGGCTTATACGAGGAAGAGAAAATCGCTGGCAACCACTTTTACGTGGACTTGTCATTTGAAACCGATTTATCAAAGGCTGCCCAAACCGACCATATCCAAGATACCTTAGATTACCAGGACGCATTTCAAATCGTGAAAGGGCAAATGTACATCCGCTCCAACCTTATTGAACACATTGCCCAACGAATACTGGATGCCTTGTATAAAGAAATAAAAGGGATTTCAAATGTCACTGTCAAGGTATCCAAGAAAAATCCCCCCGTGGGCGGGAAAATTGACAAGGTAAGCGTTACGTTAAAGCGATAAAGATTTTCGGCCGAATAACATGGCTTAATCTGATAATTTTATATCTTTGCAATCCGAAAATTAAGGTCGCGTGGCCGAGTGGCTAGGCGGTGGTCTGCAAAACCATGTACGGCGGTTCGATTCCGCCCGCGACCTCGAAAAAAGGCATGAAAAAACCGTTTTCCCTACATAATATAGTATGGAAAGCGGTTTTTTTATTGGGCTTTTTATTACCTTTTCTCGTACGACGAGAGGTGCCTGTCTACTTTAGTGCGGTATAAATCCGCGACTTTTATCATGATGCCTGATTCTTCCACGTTCCCGAAATGCGGGTTTAGCACGGTGCCAAACATCTTCATGGTGGGCGAAAGGTTCATGTAAGAATTGATAAGCGGTGGGATGTTCTCGTTCAGTGCCCTTACTTTTTGGGATAAAACCTTGTAATCTGCCTTGTAACTGGGCCCTTTAAAAATTTTTTCCAACTCGGTAATAGGCAGGTTGATTTTTAAAGGCTTTTTCGGGTACACCAGGTGCTCTTTGTCGCCAAAATACTTGTGCAAGAAGTAGATGATAAAATCCCTGGCCCGCTGGTTAAAATGGGTATACATGGTTACCTTGCCAAAAAAATACTTGATTTCCGGGTTATCTACCACCAGTGCCCCCAGCCCGTCCCACAAGTTATCAAGGGCAAAAAGTATCTTGCGGGCGCCCCCGGTAGTCTGGAACCTGGGCTGAACAAACGAGCGGCCAAGTTCTACCATGCGCGGGATATAATCTTCAATAAATATATCAGAAAATTCAAAAAGCCGGTTCGTGGCAAAATTATCGATTTTCTCCTTACATTTTTCCTTGCAAAAATAGTAACGGTACCCACCCAGGATTTCCTTGTGATCGGGATCCCACACGATAAGTTGCACGTAAGGATCTTCCATGGTATCGTAATCGTCTATGTCCATGGCTTTTCCGGTACCGCCCCCGGCCGAACGGAAAGTAAATTCCCGCAAACGGCCAATTTCTTTCATCACGTTTGGTGAATCATGATGGGTGATGGCATAAATTTCATTGCCCCCGAAATTCGTGTCGCGAACAAATCTTTCAGGGGTCAATTCTGCCTCGAGTATTTTCTTTTTAACCGGTGGTATGATATCTTTCATTCGTCGTACTATTATTCTTGTTTATCAAGATTGCAAAATATATTCCATAAAGGGATTTATCAGTTTCTTTCGCTATTTTTACAAAGGCCTGCCCCCTGTTTCATATACTATTTGTTTCACTTGATAAGCCCATTCTTCAGGCGTTTTGCCCGAATCAAATAACTTATATGAAAGCGGCTTTCCAAAATGTACAACAAGATGATCGCCCCGGTGTTTATAGGTTTCGTCCATGAGATAAAACATTTCGATATTAGCTTTTATGCCAAGGGCTTTTCGTAAATTGGCCAAGTTATAAAAAAAATTACTGTTACGCCCGCTAACATGCACGGGGATCACGTCCCGTTGGTATTGCACGGCTTTACGGATAAAATTCCGGTGCCATTTTAAATCCATGACGCGCCCGTTTACCTTGCGCGATACCAGCCCGGCCGGGAATGTTAACACTTGCTCGTCAGAGGCATACGTTTTTTCCATTTCTTCCAAGGCTTGCCGCGACTGTCCCCCGTGCTTGTTCACGGGAATAAATAAAGGCCTTAAATTCTTGATGTTCATTAAAATATCGTTCACCAGGAATTTTAGCCTACTATCATAATATTTTGACAGGATATGCATCAGCACGATCCCGTCGAAACCGCCTAGCGGATGGTTCGCTGCAAAAATATAGCGCCCCCCGGACGGGATGTTCCCCTCCCCCTGGATATCCACGGTGATGCCAAAATAATCTATGATCGCGTGCACGAATGGAATACCCGTTTTATGGCCGTGCAAGTTCAAAAAACCGTTGATATATTCCTGGTGGGCTATGCGTTCGATGTAACGAAACACGAAACCGGGCAATAACATGGCTAACCTGGGGTTTTTGCTGTAAAACGCCTTTCGGATGTCAACATACTCGATATTGCCGTTATGATTTTGATCCCCCATACTTTTCTAGTTAAAGATTGCTAAAATAAGAATTTTATTTCAAACTTGATTAAATAGGCTGGTTTTAGTTCTTTGCAAGCTTTCTTAAAGTTATTTTTTGCCCTTTTCGGGAAAAAGTTATCAACAATGTGGGAAAAAATGGTGTTTTGTGGTTGTATGTGGGAATTTATTTATTATTTTTACGTAATTATTTGATATGGCTTTTTTTATCGGAGAATATAACTGCAAACTCGACGCAAAAGGGCGCTTGTTGTTCCCGTCAGCGTTTAAGAAGCAGATGGAACCTGCTTCCGGGGATCGCTTTGTCGTAAAAAAAGACATCTTCGAGCCTTGCCTCGTCTTGTTCCCCATGGAAGAATGGAAGAGGCAAACAAACCTGATCCGGAAACGATTAAATCCTTACAATAAAGAACATAACAAGTTTTCAAGAGAATTTTTCAAAGGCTCGGCCGAGTTATTGCTTGATAGCAACAACCGCTTGTTGATACCTAAACGGCTCTTGGAACTGGTTAGCATTTACAAGGAAGCCATTTTGGCAGGCCAGGACGGCAAAATTGAAATATGGGCCAAGGAACAGTACGATGCAGGTGGTATGGAAGATACCGATTTTGCCAAGTTGGCCGAGAAAATTATGGGTGAATTAACTAATGAAGGTGACGTATGATTGCATCCGGATACCACGTGCCTGTTTTGCTCGAGGAGAGCATCAGCGGGTTAAATATAAAACCCGATGGGGTGTATGTTGACCTTACACTGGGGGGCGGGGGGCATAGCCAGGCCATCTTGTCACACCTGCGGGGCGGTACCTTAATTGCTTTTGACCAGGATCCGGATGCAGGAGAAAATATCCCAAACGACGACCGTGTCACTTTTGTCAGGAATAATTTCCGTTTTTTCAAAAATTATTTACGGTATCTCCATTACCCTTTAGTTGACGGGATTTTGGCCGACCTGGGTGTTTCTTCCCACCATTTCGAAAAAGCGGCGCGCGGGTTTTCTTTTCATGAAGATAATTTTCTTGATATGCGGATGAACCCGGAGGCTTCCCTAACCGCGCACCAATTTATAAAAGAAGCTGCCCCGGAACATTTGCTCCGGGTTTTTACTAAATACGGGGAAATTAAAAATGCCCGCGCACTGGTCAGATCTATAGTGGATGCCCGTGAAAAAACAGAACTGAAGACAGTAAAAGACTTTACTTCGGCTATCCAACAACGCGTGGATCCTTCCTCCCCAAGCAAATACCTGGCAAAGGTATTTCAAGCCTTGCGGATAGAAGTAAACCAGGAAATAGAAGTGCTAGGGCAAATGCTAAAGCAAATCCCCGGGTCGTTAAAAAAAGAGGGAAGGGTTTCTATAATATCATACCATTCCCTGGAAGACAGGCTGGTAAAAAACCTGGTCAAAACAGGTAACATCGAGGGAAAAATAGAAAAAGATTTTCATGGAAACGTGATAAACCCATTGCGGGCAGTACACAAGAAAGTGATACAGCCCTCGGCAGAAGAAATAAAGAAAAACAAGAAGGCCCGCAGCGCGAAACTGCGGGTGGCTGAAAAAATATAAACGATGGATTACGACAAGCGGGAATTTATTGATGAAAACATCCAGAAAAAACGCGGGAAAAAGCGCTCTGTAAAAGATTTTCTGGATGGCAGTGTCTTGATCCGGGACATGGTTCTCAAACAACTGCCATTTATCATTTTCCTGGCCGTGCTCAGCATCATGTATATCGCGAACCGGTATCATGCCGAAAGGCTTTACCGCGAAACGGCCGTGTTAAAAAAACAGGTGAAAGAGGCCCGTTCCAGCGCGATATCCACGGCTGCCGAACTCATGCACATTAGCAAGCAGTCAGAGGTATCAAAAATGATAAAGGATAAAGGCTTGGAGTTAAAAGAGTCCCGTGAACCGCCCATCGTGATAAAAGTAGAAAAAGAAGATTTGTAACATGAAGATAAAGAGGGATATATTGTGGCGTGTGGCCATCATTTACCTGGGCATTTTGTTCCTGGCCTTTTTTATCATTGGCCGGATTTTATATCTCCAGGTTTTTGCTGGCTCAGAATATAGCCAGAAGGCCAAATCAGTGGCCGTGAAAGATATCACCATCGAACCTAACCGGGGCGACATCTATTCCGCCAATGGCAGGTTGCTGGCAACTTCTATTCCTTATTACGAGGTGCGAATGGACGTGAACAGCACGGGCCTCGATAAGAAACTGTTTCACGAGAAATTGGATTCGTTGGCACGTGGGTTGGCCGGGTTATTTGGTGATAAATCCCCGTATGCTTACAAGAAAGAATTAATAAGCGCCCGGAACGGTGGGAGCCGGTACCACCTTATCAAGCGCTCGGTAACTTACCAACAGTTACAAGCATTAAAAAAGTTGCCAATATTACGGCTAGGCCGTTACAAGGGCGGCTTTATCGTGATACAACACAACCAGCGGATATTGCCGCATATGAATTTGGCAGCCCGCACCATCGGGTATACCAACCAAGGCCCCACGGGAAACGTGGTAGGCCTTGAAGGGGCTTATGACCATTACCTGAAAGGGGTAGTTGGTGTACGCTTAATGCGGAAATTGCCCGGTGAAGTTTGGATCCCCTTGAACGATAACAACGAGATCGAGCCGCGCGACGGCAAAGATATTATCACCACCATTGACGTGAACTTGCAAGACGTGGCCGAAAGCGCCCTGCTACGCCAATTGATAAAAGTAAACGCGCACCATGGCTGCGCGGTGGTGATGGAGGTTTCGACCGGGGAAATCAAGGCCATCTCAAATTTGCAACGGGACGAGCAGGGCCATTATGCCGAAATGTATAACTATGCCGTGGGCGAGAGCACGGAGCCAGGGTCTACTTTTAAACTGCCGGTATTACTGGCCGCGATGGAAGACGGTTATGTCGATTTATATGATACTATAGATGCCGGTAATGGGGTAGTAGAATATTATGGCGTGAAAATGACCGATAGCCGGAAAGGTGGATATGGCCGGATAACCGTGAAAGAAGCATTTGAATATTCCTCGAACGTGGGCTTGTCCAAGCTCGTTAACCGTTGCTACAAGGGCAAGGAGACGAAATTTATCGACCGCTTGTACAGCATGCGGCTGAACGAACGGACCGGGCTGGAAATTAAAGGGGAAGGAAAACCCTTCATCAAGTACCCGGGCGATAAATTCTGGAGCGGCTTAACATTGCCATGGATGGCCATTGGCTATGAAGTACAAATGACACCCTTGCAAATACTTACTTTTTACAACGCGATCGCCAACAATGGCCGTATGATGAAACCCAAGTTCGTGAAGGCCATTTCGGATCATGGCAAAGCAATTAAAAAGATAAAGGACGAGGTCATTAACCCTTCCATATGCTCTATGTCAACCATTGCCAAGGCCAAGATCATGTTAGAAGGGGTAGTAGAAAACGGGACCGCGAAAAACCTGCGGAACCACCATTACAAGATAGCCGGGAAAACAGGCACTGCCCAAATCGCTAACCAAAAATATGGTTACGAGCAAGAAGGGGAAGTTAGTTACCAGGCCTCCTTCGTGGGGTATTTTCCCGCCCAAAACCCCAAGTACTCGTGTATCGTGGTGGTGAACTCGCCTACCCGTAGCGTGTATTACGGGAACCTCGTGGCAGGCCCCGTGTTCCGTGAAATTGCTGATAAAGTTTATTCATCCCAATTTCAAATGATACACTTGGCTGATCAACAGCAAGGAAACAAAGAACGAGGCGTTGAAATACCTTACTCCAAGCACAGCCACCGGAAAGAGCTTTACAAGGTACTCCATGAACTGGAAATACCCTTCACCGATGAAGTGGTCAATTCGGAATGGGTGGTAACCTTTCGAAAAGATTCTTGCATAGAATTGAAAAACCGCTTCGTGCACGAGGAGCAAGTGCCCAATATCGTGGGCATGGGGGGGAAGGATGCCATTTATATCCTTGAAAACCTTGGCTTAAACGTGGAGATGCAGGGCCGGGGCTTCGTGCAATCACAATCCTTAAAACCGGGCACGCTGGTCCAGAAAGGGGATAAAATTATTTTAGAGTTGAGTTAAACATGATGAAAATAGAAAACATATTAAAAGGCATAAAAAGCAAAAGGTATATCGGCGATAGTGGGCAAGATATCCGTCAATTGGCCTTTGATTCCCGTTTGGTAGGAAAAGGGGATATGTTTTTTGCCGTGAAAGGGACCCAAGTTGATGGCCATGATTATATCGAAAAGGCCATTCAACAAGGGGCTGCCGGTGTGGTTTGCGAGAAAATACCCGAACAGCAGGAAACCGGGGTACAATATGTCCAAGTCGAAAATTCTGCACGGGCATTAGGGATAGCCGCTTCTAATTTTTATGGGCAACCCTCAAAAAAATTACAATTGATCGGCATCACCGGCACCAATGGCAAAACTACTACCGCCTTTCTGGTATACCAGCTTATCCGTAAAATGGGCAAGGGCTGTGGCCTTATATCTACCGTGGATTACCGGGTAAACGAGAACATCATGGAGGCCAGCCATACCACGCCAGATGCCTTGCAATTAAACCGCCTGCTAAACGAGATGCTGGCTGATGAATGCGGGTATTGCGTGATGGAAGTAAGCTCGCATGCCATGGTACAGCAACGAACGGCCGGTTTGCATTTTCAAGGGGGTGTTTTTACCAATATCTCGCATGATCACCTCGATTTTCATAAAAGTTTTGATGAATACATCAAGGCAAAGAAAAGTTTCTTTGATCA
>CAZKIR010000048.1:13600-14235 GCA_964552835.1 uncultured Bacteroidales bacterium | reverse complement strand
ATCTTATTTCAATTTTCAATCAAACCACAACCGTGCGCCATATAGCCCTTTTTGCTTGGGGTTTTGGCTTGTTTTCACGAGAAAAAAACCGTATTCACGCGCGGAAGTGGCCTGGAAAATCTTCAATTTTTTTAATCCTGTTCCATCATGTCAAAGAACCCGGTTGCTCCTGGCCTATAAAATTACTAAAAAATTCCTTTATTCCAATACTATTTTTTGCCCGGCAAGGGTCAGAACAATTCCAGTTGCCTGGGGCCCGGCGGCATGGGCTTGGTCTTGGCACCCCAGAAATTGATGATGTTCCCGTATTGTTTATCGGTGATCATCAGGATGCTTACCTGGCCTTCCTCCGGCACCGATTCCTTTACCCTTTTGGCGTGGGCATCCGCGCTTTCCTTGCTGGCGCAGTGGCGGGTGTACACGGAATATTGCATCATGGTAAAGCCGTCGCGCTCCAGGGTTTTCCGGAACGCGGTGGCTTTTTTCCGTTGCTTTTTCGTGACCACTGGCAAATCAAAAAATACAAATACCCACATGATATGGTACGCGTTTAACCGTGCTTGTTCCATGGCATTTATCCGGCAGCCTGCAAGGCCGGGTATTCTATTTTTTTTTGCTTGCCCCCGATGCAGCGG
>CAZKIR010000048.1:12704-13590 GCA_964552835.1 uncultured Bacteroidales bacterium | reverse complement strand
GGGCCAGCGACGCGGTGGTCTGTGCCAGGCCTACCATCAAGGGGCGCACGCATTTTTCATAATACAGGTCAAAAGTCAAAAAATCCAGCAACTCGGCCTTGATTTCCTTTTCCAGCTTGTCCATGCCCGGGTATTTCTCGTTCAGCTCGTGCACTTTCCAATCCACGAAAGGGCGGAAGGGCTCCATGATATCATCGGCCAGGCAGTACGCGTTGTAGCGGTTGTGGTGGTGAATGCCGAAAGGGGGTAACAGCCCACTGCCCGTGAGCGCCCTTGCCACGGCCGCCCGCAACACGATGTAGCCATAATTTAGCAGGTTATTGGGTGGCGGGCCATGCCGCTCGCGCGAGAAATCATTGCCTAACAGGCTTTTCCAGTACAACTTGGCCGCGAAACCCTCCCGGCCCGTGCTGTCGCCGCTTTTTACCTGCCTGGCCAGGCCTTCCAGTTGCCCGTTGGGCTTGCCAAGCACTGTTAACAGGCCGGCCTGGTTGTTGATCTTGGCCTCCACGGTTTGTTTCCACAATTGCTTTTTCAGGGGTTCGCTGGCCTGCACTTGTTGCCGGTACAGCTCGGTTTGCAGGTGGTTGCCGTCGAGCGGGAACAGCATGGCATGGGGCATGTGCTTGTTATTGCAAAATATCACGGCCACGTTGTGGGCCACCAGCTCGTCGAGCAAGGGCAGGCTGACCGAAATTTGCTGGTGTTCGATCACCACGAAACCCAGGTCTTCAATAGGGGCCTGTACCGCTTCCCCTTCTCTCGGCTTGATGACCATTTGCTTATCCTTTAACGACAAGTGGGCAGGGTTTGAAAAAAATAAAGTACGTTTTAGCATGTTCGATACCTTTTCATTTTTTATTTTTTCACGTTTCGCGTTAAAATT
>CAZKIR010000048.1:11463-12678 GCA_964552835.1 uncultured Bacteroidales bacterium | reverse complement strand
CGGTATAAATCGTCGGCATCATCCGCCTTTTTACGTTGCAGGCTGTTTTCAATAACGGGCGGGGCCATGGTAATTAACTGGGCATACACGGCCACGGAAACTTCCCTGTATGTATCCCCACCGTTCTTTGTAATGGAACTAACATACGCCCCCAGTTCCACACCCTGGTCCATCATGTTGGCAAGCGGCACGTTTTCGTACGCGGGGATATAGCCCAGCTTGCGCCCTTGAAAAAACACGGCAATGGCAAAACTGTCATGGATGTTCCCCGCTTCCCGTTCCAGCACCAGGTCATCCCCGGGTTTCATCTGCTGGCGCACCCCTTTGAAGGCATAATAGGCAGTGCCCCGGATATAATTGTCATAGATTTTCACGGGCTTGGCCTGGATGCCGTTCACGCTGGGGATAACCATCCCGGCCGCACCTATTCCCAGGCTTTTGAGAAAATATTTTCGGTCCATACAATTTACTGTTTACTATTTAATTTTATGCGCGGGTATAACCTTACCCAGGCTAGTCAGCCTTACTTTTACTGGATTTAATTTAGACCAGGCTGAAAAACTAACTATTCTAATTTCTTCATCTGGATTATCAATGGTTGAGGCCAGGTGGTGCCGAAAAGTATAATACATGGAAGAAATTTTTTGCAACCTATACAAATGCTGGCTAATGCCTTCATAATTATAATCTTGGCTGCTTATTTCTCGAATACGCTCATTATCAAGCCCCAGCACGAACATGTCGTTTTCTTGCAACACGCTTACAATTTCTTTCCCGTCCATGGGCAAATGATAAGTGTCTTGTCCCTGGTTTTCCCGCTCAACCACTGTCCAAAAAGAAACCACTTCTTCCTGTAAATTATCCTCCTTGTCTTTATAAATTAACACGTGATGGTTATTATAAGGGTTTACCCACTGGTTTGTATCTTCTTTTAACCGGGTGGCATTCCCGATGTATTCCCTCAATCTCAATTTTTTCACGGGCACGTCTTCGCCATTTTTGTTAGGAAGGAAGAAATTTACATGGCCTTTGCCTTCCTCGTCTTTCCGGTAGAAAAAACCTTCCGGGATTTTATATGGCTTGCTCGCGTCAATCCCGTATTCATTTGTCAAGCGTGATTTTATCGCGCGTTTTATCCCTTCGTCCACGATTTTCTCAACATGCTTGTGATTTTTAATGTTCGTAACCGCTTTGCGAATGTGATAATAATATATC
>CAZKIR010000048.1:0-11453 GCA_964552835.1 uncultured Bacteroidales bacterium | reverse complement strand
TCATCTTTATCTTTCTCCAGTTTAATGTTTTTATCGTTAAACAGGAATTTCCCATTCTCATCCACGACAGGCCTGGGATGGCCGCCGAAGAAAAACTCGCGGTGCAGCCTGCCCCTGGCGGCATACCCTTTACTTTGCAACTTTTTGCCATTTTTTTCAATGATTTTAGAAATGTGGGACAAGATTTTCCTGTTTTGCCTGTAAGAAACCAGGATATTGTCCGTTACCTTTTTTACATCCTTGTCAAAATCCGGCCAAGGCAGTTCAAAGGTAGGTTTCTCGTCCAACCCGCGCCCGTGATCTTTTATCCTGGCATTATAGGTGCTCAATCTTTGTAAGAAAGATTGTTCGGTAACGGCAATCGTAATCGCGTCAATGGCATGGTGCCGGTTATCGTCCCGGTTCTTTTTCGGGTCAAATTTTATCTCACCGGTTTGTTTATCTACCCAGGTATTCCCTTCCACCAATCGTTCCCCCTTGTTCAGCCCAGGGGCCTCGTTTTCTACCCTCGTAAACCTACCGGGTTCGGACAATATTTCTAATTGAATCCAGTATTTGCCAGGTTGGGTATCTACCTGCAATGAAAAATCTTTGTCATTATCCGCTGAAAAAATGTTTTCATGGTTCACGTTCCCTTTAATTAACAAATCAATAGTGCCCGTTTTTGGTTTCTCGTTTAATACATTCGTAAATTCTATGTTCTCGGTATCCACGTCCAGGGTTATCCAGTATTTGCCATTCGGCAAATCGGTTTCGCACTTGTACACGTAGCTTTCAAATATCCCGTTGTGAATTTTTCCAAACAACAATACTTGTTTGCTATTCTTTTTAGGTTTTTTGTTTTTCGGGGGCTCGATTTGTTTCCCGGTTACCGGGATGATTGCCCAATACGAACCGTTTTCCTGTTTTGTTTTTATCTTTCCAAGCGAATCATGGTTAAATGCCCCTTTATCGATCCGGCCTTTTAATACCAGAGCGTGTTCATTTGCCACTGGTTTATCGGCGTAATATTTAGAAAGGCTTGCCTTTTCTTTAATTTTTATGACCGCCCAGTATTTCCCGTCGGGTTTACCCGGTGCAGGTGTTTCAATTCTCGAGTAAGCGGAGGTGAATTTTTCTTTCTTGATATTTCCTGTAATTACAATTTCATCCCGTGCTGTCCCGGGTTTTTTATTGTAAACCGGAAATACCTCTTTCACTTTGTTCTCCTCGTCCATCACGAGATAATGGGGCAATGGCTTGTCTTCATCCACGTCAAAATTTGCAGCCGGCAGTGATTTAACAGGTTGTAAAATATTGTTTAGTCCCCACAAGTGACGTAATTCTGAAGTTAAAGCACCAGGTACGGCCCGCACGTCTTTACATATTTCGGATAGAATTTCTTTTGCCTTTTTGCTAATATAGCGGGTATCATTTAGCTGTCTCTCGATAAACTCATTTTTGTCTGGCCTAACTTTTGAGACAAATCGGCGGGCCTTGTTATAAGGCAATAATTTAAATGCCCTTTCTTCTATTTCTTGCCAAGAGGTCGCCCCCCAAAGCGCTGGATCAGAATTTTTCTTGTGATAAAATTCATGGGGGGTGAGTTCTCCTTTTTCGCGGTTAAAATTAGCCTCGCACAAGGTCTTGTTTCCAAAACCATCGTTCAGGGATATGCTATAAGGTACAATATGTTCGATTTGGATCGTGTTCTTGCTGCCCAATACATCCGAAATATTCATGGGCTTTCCCGTGTATGGGCAAACAACCGTACCATTGCGATCTTCAATTTCTTGATATAACAGGTACTTATGAATGTTTTCGCGGGTAGGGGATAAGCCATATTCTGCCAATCGTGCCCGGGCCACCTCGTTAGCCTGGTGATTTTCATTAATCCTCTGGGCTTTCTCTTGCCGTTTTTGTTTTCCTATCTTTAAATCCCTTCCTATTTCAATTTTTATTTGCTTAAAAGGCCCGTGTTCTTCTTGAAGGCTGTTTACCAACCTTCTAAGCTCATTCAAACCCTGCTGTACGATCGGGTTACGAAGGTTTTCAATGGTACTTATTTTCTCTTTAAGCTGTTTTTCTTGAATATCCTGGCTATGGTGATAGAGCTTAAAAAAGCGCTTATCCTTTTTCTTAAACCCGAACCCAAACACTTCACCTGATAAATAGTTTTTAATTTCTTCAATCGCCTCGCCTTGTTTGTTTTTTTTGCTGATTATTTGTTTAACATCTTTTATAATATCATCATGTTTCGCCGCGTAATCTTCCCATTCGTTTCCAAAAGCATTTTTTACACCGCCCAGGATCACGGCTTGGTCATAGGTACAACCAATTTCTAAAAACGGTAATATATTCCTGATGGCTTTCAGGGAAATGCTACCGTAACCTTCTTTCAACTTTATATTATCCAGTTTCCCGGGTCCCGGGTATTTTTTCAAGTCAAGCTGATAATCCCTTTTCAATTTTTCAAATAGTTTTTCGTTATCATCATAAAAATAGAAACAATGCCAAATTTCTTCCTTTTTGCTGTTCCATATGTCAACAGGGAACATTTTTTTCAATTGGCTTATGGTTGTATTTCCCGGGATATTTATATCATCCGAGTAATTAAAACGCTCGTGTACCATGTGCAATAACTTCGGTATTTCCTGGAATTTTATATTTCCTGATTTAGTGTTAAGCAATTCCAAGACCTGTTCTTTCTGGTGCTGATCCAGTGGAACCCCTTTGCCATATTTTATATTGTTCAGGTATTGATAAGCCCGGGATAATTCAAATTCAGGATGGGAAACCGGGCAGGGCGATTTACCAACCAATTTTTGTTTTCCCTCTACCTGGGCATAATGGCTCTCGTACCGGCACTTGCCCAAGAGGGTCTTTTGGGAGCGGAGCGGCCGTTGATAAAAAAGTACACTTTCATTGCTCTTAAATTTTATATCCCCGTTTTCTTGCCAAATATTGCCTGCCAAAGCTTCAAGTAAGGGTTTAGTTTCCTGGGTAAGGACCCTGGTAACGATTTTCTCGCCCACTTTTTGTTCGTTCACCTCAAGGTTCTCGTGTTTTTTTGTATTTTTCAGGTAATTAATCTTTTCTTTTACCCGGTTTTTATCCTTTGTCCCCTGGTAATATCGTTCTTTTCTGTATGGTACCGTTATTTTTTCAAGGCCCAATTGTTCTTTTTGCCTGTTCCAAATGGCATAAAATTCACGCACGTACATTTCACGTGTGGTATACCTTGCCCTTACTCTTTTCGAAATGTTTTGAAAAGGTTTGTTTTCAGGTGGTAAAATAGCATGCAAAAATTCACCAAGTGTTTTATGTCCTTCGGTTTCTAGTAAAGTTTGGTTTATGCCCGTCATGTTTTCCTTACCTTTAAAAATAGCACCATCCTCTTTTCCTTTCCGGTTACTTAAAAAGCCTCTTCGTTGAATTAAATGGTATAAAATCCTGCCAAATTCATGTATAGAGATATCATCATGTAATGCTTTTGCCCTTAAATGGTAAGGGTTCATCTTTAACCATTCAACAAACGCGGGGTTATTTGGAAATTTCCTGCCGTCAGATTTAAAACGTTTGTCCCAATTTTTCCATTGCTGTAATTCTTCTTTTTGCAAGGGGCACATGTCAAGGTTAATCAAAAATTCGAGCAATTTTATTTTTCTAAACCTTTTTCTAAAGTATTGTCTCCTGGATTGCCGATGATCCGTACGACTGGAATTTTTTGATTGTTCTCTGTCCCCTTGCCCTAAATTCTCAACCCCCTCGGGGAATATTCTTACGCCAGCGTCAAAGATCTTTTTGTAGCTTTCTACTTTGTTGTCAGGGCTATATTTTGCTTCCACTACTGCCCAGCCAATGCTGTTGGTGCCCAGGTCGAGTCCTAAAATTTTTTCCATCAGGTTTGTTTTTATGAGTTTATTTGTTATTTTTGCTATTAGAAAATTCAATTTTCAATTTCAATCTTATCACAATAAGGCTATATGCCGAAGGATATTTAATCCTATAACCCCGCCTCGGTGGGGTTTTTTATTTTTTCTTGTGCAAGATAAGCCCGGCTACTGTCAATATCGGTCAGTTTTTTTTCAAAAAACACTTGCTTAATCAAATGTAAATAATATTTTTCACATTTTAGCATCCTGCTATGTATTATTGATCCAGAAAATTGAAAAAAAGTGCCCCGGTTTTCAACATTTTTTTCATTCCAAGGGTTAGATTCCATTTTATCATTGAAAAAAAATATTATTTATATATCTTCGTAGCTCAATTTTTACAAGTGATTTAAAAGGTTTATATCAATGGCTACACTAGAAAAAATAAGAAACAGGGCAGGTTTGCTCGTGGCAATCGTTATCGGGCTTGCCTTATTGGCATTTATCCTGGGTGATTTTTTAAACACCGGCGGCATGCCAATGCAAGGCGATCAGTTCGAGGTTGCCGAGATAAATGGCGAATCCATTCACTTCAGGGAGTATGATCAAAAAGTCCAAAAGCTGGAAAAAATTTCCAACATGTATTCCCAACAGCAAAGCATGGATGAGGAAAGCCTTAAAAGGGTAAGGCAACAAGCCTGGGACCAGCTAACAAGGGAACGGGTGCTCGCTGAATTATACGAGGAACTGGGTATTTCTGTCAACGCCGACGAGGTATTTGACATGGTGCAAGGTGATAATATCCACCCTTTTGTCCGCCAACTGTTTGCCGATCCTGAAACAGGCCGGGTAAACCAGGCCGCCATTATCCAATTCTTGAGAAACATGGACCAAGACCCCTCGGGAAGACAAAAAGAATACTGGTTGTTCATGGAGCAAGAAATGATCAGGGAAAGAAAATTCACCAAGTACAATAACTTGATCAGCAAAGGGCTTTATGTTCCCGAGAAGTTGGCCGAACAACAAGCCCGGGAAAACGCCCGTAAGGTAAACTTTTCTTTCGTGATGCAACGTTTTACCGAAATTGACGATAGCTTAGTTGAAGTTTCGCGAAGAGACATAAAAAACTACTATAACGGGCACAAGGAAAATTTTAAACAAGAAGAAGGCCGTGACGTGGAATACGTGGCGTTCCGTGTAACCCCTTCAAAAGCCGACGACCAGGCCGCTGAAAGGTGGATTAACGAGATAGCCCCGGAATTCGAGGAAGTGCAAGACAACAAGGATTTCGTGAACCTTAACTCCGACGTGCCCTACCAGGACAAGTACCTGAAAGAAGAAGAAGTGCCCGAAACAATCCGGGAATTTATTTGGAATGCCGAACCGGGAGACATGTACGGCCCTTATTACGAGAACAAGAGCTACAAGCTGGCCAAGCTGGATAAAATCGACTACCGCCCCGATTCCGTGCGGGCACGCCATATTTTAATAGAAGCCGGGCAAAATGCCCAGTCGGCCAAACAGGCCGTGGCCACGGCCGATAGCTTGATGGAAGAACTAAAAGCGGGCGCTAATTTTGCCCAATTGGCCAGGCAATATTCTGCCGACCAAGCCTCGGCTGCCGAGGGTGGCGACCTGGGATGGTTCCAAACCGGGCAGATGGTAAAACCCTTTAACGATACAGCCTTTGAGGCAGCAGTAAACGAGCTGAAAAAAGTGCAAAGCCAATATGGCGTGCATATCATGCAAGTACTTGAGCGGGGCAAGGAAGTGAAAAAAGTTAAAATTGCCGTGCTCGAGAGGATCGTGACCCCGAGTACCGAAACATTCCAGGACTATTATACCCAAGCCAGCGAATTTGCCGGCAAGCACAGGAACTACGATGACTTTATAGAGGCTATCGAAGAAGAAGGCCTTACCAAGCGAGTGGCCAACAACCTGAAACGGTCTGACCGCTCGATAGCGGGCTTTGAAGAATCGCCCATGGAACTGGTACGCTGGGCTTACGGGGGCGATAAAAACGATGTATCGGGCGTGATGGAAATTGGCGACAATTACGTGGTGGCTGCCCTGGCAGATGTACGCGAAGAAGGTTATGCCGAAATTGAAAGGGTAAAAGAAGACATTATCACTGAAGTGAAAAAAGAAAAGAAAGCCGGGAAACTGAAAGAAAAAATTAATGAAGTCTTGACCAATGCCACTGATATTAACCAACTGGCCGCCGAGCTGGGCACGGAAGTAAAAACCGCCACCAACATCTCGTTCAATTCATTCTCGGTGCCCGGTGCAGGTATTGAACCCAAGCTGGTGGCTGCCGCTACAAGTTTGCCAGAAAACAAGGTATCGAAACCCATTGCCGGGAACAACGGCGTGTACGTGCTGGAAGTAACCGGTATCCAGAAAGCTGGTGAAATAGCAGTAGAATCGCAACAAATGACCCTGCAAAGAAGGTACCAGTCGAGGGCCCGCTATGAAGCCTACGAAACCATTAAAGAATTGGCCAATATTAAAGATTACCGGTACAAGTTTTATTAACAAGTATTTCGTTGCACCCCTTAGCCGGGTGGCCAAAAACATACTTTTTCCCTGTCGGGCATATGGCCTGGCAGGGTTTTTTTTGTCTCGTGGTGCGGGGGTTTGGCCGTATTTCGTATGTAATTGACAGGGCCGGCCCCATTTCCCGTGCCAAAAATGGAATGGGTGGAGGATCATGGCCTTTCCCAACGTGAAAAACCTATTCCTTGCCCGCCAGGATTTCGCGTACTTTTTGGGCCACGAGCTTGTTATCGGCTTTCCCTGCCAGTTTCTTGGTTACCTCGCCCATTACCTTGCCCATGTGCGAAGGATCGGTGGCGCCTAGCTCGTCAATGGTTTCCTGAATGATTTTTTCCACTTCTTCGCCACTCATTTGCTCGGGCAGGTATTGTTCAATCACTTCTTTCTCGGCTTGTTCCTTTTCATACAATTCATCCCTGCCCTGTGATTTGTATATCTCGGCCGATTCGCCCCGCTGCTTGGCAAGTTTTTGCAAGAGTTTCACCTCGGCTTCTTCCGAGAGGCCTTGCTGGCCACCTTTCTCGGTTTTGGCCATTAAAATGGCCGATTTGATCGCGCGCAAAGCTTCCAGCTTTAGCTTGTCTTTTTGCCTCATGGCTTCCTTGAGGCTTTCTTGAATTTTTGATTCCAGGCTCATGGTCTATAGGGTTAAAATGATTTATCGTACATATTATGGACAACACGGGCGCCAAGGCCTGCTAATCCACGTTATCGTGCAAGAAGGAATTATTATCCTTCAACCTCGTTTGGTTGTTCTCGTCCTCGCTTAATGAAAACTTGGAAACAGGGGCGTCTTCGGAATACTTGAAATTTTCAAGTTTCAACTTTTTCCGTTTGTAAGCCGGTTCCGATTCTAATTTTTCGATATTCTCGCTCTTGCTGGTCAGCTTAAAATTTGTTTGCTTCAGCTCTTCCCTGGAGTCTTTGATTTTTTTCATCCGCTCCCCGGCTTTCCGTTCATCTACTTTAAAGCCTTCCGGGTCCATATCATCCTCTTTTAGTGCAAGGGATTGATCCTGGCCGTAAATATCAAACTCGATGGTCCGTTGATGGACTTTAAACCCGTCTTCTTTTTCTTTTTTCTCGTTTTTCTTTTTTGCGGAAGTTTGGTACACCTCTTCCTGTATAGCCTTCTCCTCGCTTTCCGTCAAGGGCACTTTTTCTTTTTTCGCCTTGCGGGAATAAAGCTCTGGCACGCTGTTCGACTCGAACCCGGTGGCAATAATGGTAACGTTGATATTATCGCCCAGGCTTTCATCGGTGCCAATCCCCCAGATAACATTCACGTCGGACGATACTTCCCCTTGTAAGTAATCGGTAATTTCATTGATCTCGTCCATGGAAATTTCATCACTGCCCGAGGTAATGTTCAGCAGGATATTTTCTGCCCCGTTAATATCATTGTTGTTTAACAGGGGGGAGTTGATGGCATCCTGTATCGCGCTAAGCGCCCGGCCTTCGCCACTAGCCGTGCCCGAACCCATGATGGCCACGCCGGAACTTTGCATCACGGTTTGCACGTCGGCAAAATCCACGTTGATATATCCCGGCACGGTAATAATTTCCGCGATGCCTTTGGCGGCAGATGACAAAACATCATCGGCTTTGGAAAAAGCCTCGGAAAACTTGAGATTGCCATATACTTCCCGCAGTTTTTCATTGTTGATGACCAGGAGGGAATCCACGTATTTCTCGAGTTCTGCAATTCCTTCAATGGCCTGGTTTATGCGTTTACGCCCCTCGAAGCGGAAAGGGATGGTCACGATGGCCACGGTAAGGATTTCCAGTTCACGGGCTGCCTTGGCTATCACGGGTGCCGCACCAGTACCCGTGCCCCCGCCCATACCCGAGGTAATAAAAACCATCTTGGTATTAGTGCCCAGGGCATCGGTAATATCGTTCAGGTTCTCGATGGCAGCCTGTTTGCCAACTTCTGGCTTATTGCCTGCACCCCTTCCCTCGGTGAGCGAGGCACCGAGCTGGATTTTTACCGGGATAGGGCTATTGTCCAATGCCTGGCCATCGGTATTGCACACGATAAAATCAACATCGCGTATGCCTTTGTCAAACATGTAATTCACGGCATTCCCACCGCCGCCGCCTACACCAAGTACTTTGATGATAGAGGAACGGTTCTTGGGCAAATCGAAATGGATTAATTCTTCAGCCATAATATTTTGTGTTTAATGTTTTACATTTCAGCGTCGTTTTCTTCAAAAATATTTGATAAGCGCTGGATGACCGAATCAAATATCTTGCTTTTCGGACGGGTTTTTAATTTTATTCCCCCCTCGTCCCCTGGTTTGTTTGCCTTGTTTTCTTCCGGTTGTGAGCCCCTTTGCTTGTTCCGATCCTGGAATTCCATCCCTTTTAATAACAAGCCAATGCTGGTTGAATACATGGGATGGTTCACTTCTTCCTTGTAATCGCTGGTTAAGTACTCGTTGGGGAACCCTACCCGCACGTCCATGCCGGTGCGGTATTTCACGAGCTGTGGCAAATGTTTTAGAAGGGACCCGCCCCCTGTTATCACGATGCCCGCGCTCAGCTTGTCCATGTAGCCTGAATTTTCGATATCGAAGGTCACCGCGTCAATGATTTCTTCCATGCGCGATTGGATGATATAGGCAAGGTTTTGGAAAGATATTTCCTTGGGCTCCCGGCCGCTAATACCCGGTATGGTCACCACCTTGTCGGATGGGGCAATATCACCAAGGGCAGAGCCAAACTGGATTTTCAAGGCTTCGGCTTGCCGTTGCAAAATGGCGCACCCTTCCTTGATATCGGTGGTGATCACGTTCCCCCCGAACGGGATGACTGCCGTGTGCCGGATAATACCGTCGTAAAAAACGGCCACGTCAGTGGTGCCACCGCCCACGTCAACCAGTACCACGCCAGCCTCTTTCTCGTCCTCGGTAAGCACCGAGGCCGAGGAAGCCAGGGGCTCGAGGATTAACTCGTTGATTTGCATCCCTACCCGGTTCACGCATTTTTCAATGTTCTTGGCCGATGCTACCTGCCCGATCACGATATGGAAGTTCGCTTCTAGTCGCTTTCCAGACATCCCGATGGGATTTTTTACCCCGGTTTCATTGTCCACGATAAAATTTTGTGGTAACACGTGGATTATTTCTTCGCCCACTTCAATGGGTATCTTGTACATGTCGTCCACGATCGCGTCAATGTCTTCTCGCGTGATCTCGTGATCGTACGAGTCCCAATGCTTGTACCCGCGGTTCTGGATGCTCTTGATGTGCTGGCCGGCAATGCCCACGAAAATGTCTTTCATGGTAATGCCAGAAGTATCTTGCACTTCTTTCACGATTTTGGAAATCACGCTCACGGTTTCTTCAATATTTGATACCACACCTCTTTTCACGCCTTTTGAGGCAGTTTTGCTCAAGGCCAGGATATTAATTTTCCCGTTTTCTTTTCTTTCCCCCAGCAGGGCGACGATCTTGGTGGTGCCAATGTCGATGGCAGCCACGTATTTGCTTTTTTCGTTGTTCATATCATGATGATTTTGTACAAATTACCTGATTTTTATATTTCACGTTAATAATGCTATACTGGTTCCATTGGTTATATTTTATCCCCTTTTTATATACCAATTTTAAATTCCTGAATTTTTCTTCCATCCGCTCGGTAGTACCAAACAAGATAATTTGTGAACCCAAGCGGGGCACCAGTTCAAATTCCCCTTGGCTGTTCACGTAAACTTGTTCGATCATGGCGTTCCAGAATTCATTTTTCTGGATATAATCTGCCAAAAGATACAGTTCTTCCAACAGTTTAGCTTGGTCAGTATCTTCTTCTGACAAGTTGTCTACGCATGCCCTGTCGTTGATCAAAGAAAAAGGGATCCAGGAGATATGGCCATTGGCAATGGGGACGTGGGCAGTATACCGCAGTGACAAGGCCATTAACTTGCCTTCTTTGTCGATATAAGCCCCTTGCTGATCTGAACTAATTACCCGTAGCAAGGGTTCTCGCTGCACTACCTGTATCCATAACCTGCCATCCAGGGTTTTGTATGCCTGGGTATGGTGAATGGCCGGATGGATTAACACTTTTTCTTCCAGTAATTTCGTGTTAATATTTTCTAATTCTTTGCCCAATACCTCAACTTTTTTCTCCTCGAGGGTGCGGATAAGGTCTGAACGTCCCACGAAGCGGTTTTCGAGGCTATCTTCAATAACTACCTCGATTTGATTACAGGCCACCCTATGCCTGTGTTCGCTCACGAAGCCCAATACCACCATCATGTAAATGGCAATACCTAACCAAACCCCTATTTTTTTCAAATGCTTCATTAGCTATTTTTTAAAAAATCTTTTCGCAACCTGTCCAATACCAATTCCCTTATCCCGGTGACAAAACGGTCGATATTGCCTGCCCCCATGGTAACCAGGACATCAAAATCCTTTTCGCCTAATATTTCTAACAACTTGTCGTCCTGGCAAGTAATTTTATCGATCATCTCCACTTGTTGAAATATCAAATCCGAAGAAACCCCTTCGATGGGATCTTCCCGGGCCGGGTAAATATCCAATAATATGAGTTCATCGAGCAATTCCAAGCTTTTCGCGAAATCCTGGGCAAAATCGCGCGTACGGCTATACAGGTGGGGCTGGAACACCCCTGTAATTTTTCTCCCGGGGAACAATTCCCGTATCGCTTCAAGGAAAGCCTTTATTTCCTCTGGATGATGGGCATAATCGTCAATATAATTCAACACGTCCGTGCGCACCTGAAAATCAAACCTTCTCTTGACCCCTTCAAAATTGGCCAGCCCTTCCCCCAGTCGATTGATATCCTGGCAATAATTCAAGGTGGCAGCGATCGCACCTACGGCGTTCTCGAGGTTTAAACGCCCGGGCAAACCCAGGTTAAGGCTTTCGATTTTTCCTGCCGGTGTTACCAGGTCAAAATAATATTTTCCTTTATGGATGGACATGTTGCTTGCATGATAATCAGCGTGTTCGTCCTCTAGCGCGTAGCTGAAAGCATTTATTGTATCGGGAAAGATAAGGTGCTTTTCTA
>CAZKIR010000047.1:8385-14260 GCA_964552835.1 uncultured Bacteroidales bacterium | reverse complement strand
TATTGATGCTTTTGTACACCCGCTTGGCCACTTCCACATTTTCTTCCTGTAACTGGTGGTTTTCGTACGCGTTGGTGTACTCGTATTTCAATTGCCGGTTTTGCATCTCGAGTTGATCTTCAAGCATGGACTTGTTTCGTTGGATTTTATGCAACTCGATTTTTGCCTTGTCCATCTTGGCCTTTCGGGTGCCCCCGGAATAGAGGGGAACAGACAGGTTTACCCCGGCCGCGTGCCTGGGGCTTAAGTCAAACGACGTGGTAAGGATTTTTTCCTTGTAAGAATAAAAACCGGAAAGGCTAGGGGCATACGCCCATTTTTGCATGTCAAGTTGTTTTTTCCCCATTTCTTCTTGGATTTCCAACATTTGATAACTAGGGTTTGCTTCTATCTCGAATGACATGCCATGTCGTTGGGTATAGCTTTCCTTGTTCATTATCCCCCCCAGGCTATCTTCCAACACGATATCAATATCTTCGCCGATGCCCATCTGAAAACGAAACATGTTGTAAGTCAACTGGATATTTCTTTCCATGGACTTCTTGGTGTTTTCCAGTTGGGCCAGTTTTACCCGTATCTGATCCACGTCTGTTCTCTCGGCCATTCCGGCTTCATACATGTTTCGTGTATTGTCCAATACTTTTTGCATGTTTTCCATGTTCCCGTCAAAAATACCCAATTGCTCTTCAAGGACCAATATCAGGAAATACGTGTTGATGATGCTTTCTTGAATGTCCAGTTCCGTTATCGAGAGGTTCCTTTCGGAGAGTTTCTTGCCAATTTTTGCCATTTGCAGGCCTACCCAATACTGGCCACTAAACAACAATTGAGATACTTGCACGTTCGCGCTTGCCTGGTCTTCCATCACGATGGTAGAAGGGCCAGAGGGTTGCATCATTTGCTGGATCGCCTTCAATACTTCTCTATCTCCTTGCTCCAAAGCGGTATAATCAATATCTGGCTGTTGCGAACCCTGGCCTGATGACATGGGAAATTCAAATTCATAATTAAAATTAGTCATGTATTCTACCGTGCCATTTAATTGCGGCAATCCCGGGCCAAAAGCTTCTTTCACTTGTTTGCCGGCGATTTTCACGTTTTCCCGGGCATTCAGCAATTGCTTGTTGTGCTCCAGGGCATAGGTCTTGGCTTCTTCTATCGAAAAACTCAGTTTTTCTTCTTGCGCGTGCATGCCTATCGATAACACGAAAAGGCATAGCCATGGTAAGTATTTCCTCGGGTGCTTCATATCATTTGTATATTTTTCTTGTGGTTCATGGATTATTGATTTGAATATTTTTTCTCGTAATCTTTCCTTAGTTCTTCCACTTTTTGTATAAAATCATGCAATATGCCTATTAATTCCTGGTAGAAAAGAACATTGGAGGATTTTTTGTCGGCTTTTAAACCGATGATCCTGCCCAGGAAATCTTGAAAGCCCTCGGCTTTGGACTTAAAATCATCAATAATATGAAAAGCATCGTATTTTTTAAGTTGAAAATACCGTTTTCGATCCCCTGGTAGGGTTATGTACTCGATATTACCCCTGATTTCCAAATTCTTGAGGGCATGACTGGCCGAAGCCTTGCTGATTTGGAGCTCTTCCACGATTGCCTCGAAGGTAAATTGCTCCTTGTCCATGACCATGAGCAAGCCCAGTATCCTTCCGGCAATCGGTTGAAAACCTTCTTTGTCGAAATGTCTTCCGAGTTCTTCTACTAGCTGCTTTTGCTGGTCTATTCTTTGTTCCTCGTGCATATCAAAAATATTTTATAAAAAGAGACGCGAATATAATTGGTTTTATAAGTTTATAAAATACTAAACCATTTTTTTTAAAAATTTTTTATACTTTTGTTTAAGCATTTAAAACACTCGACATGTCAGAACACATTACCCACGTGGCGGTATATGAAGATACAGCCCGCTTGATAAAACATACCAATGGCCAATTTACCAAGGCCTTTCATGATTTATTACAAGCCGCTTACGATAGTGGCCTGTTTTGCAGTGGCGCACGGGGCAACCACTTGTATGCTGTGCCTATCCTGGAGAAAATCCGGGAACTGCACAAGCAAGGTAAATTTGGTGGCCTGCAAAAAGAACAAGTCGCCGGGGCCATTGGCTGGCTTACCCACCGGGCTGCCGACCTGCAAATGAAACCCTTGTTCCGTCAACTGGAAGAAGAAAACCACCCTTTATTGCCTGATAATGAATGCCAGATGTACCACGATGCATTATCTTATAAGGAAGTATACAAGGGGGGCAGGCTAAATACCTTATCCCCTCACGAGTATATTGATGAAACTTTACTATCGCGGGATATGGAAGCCAACCCTGCCAGCCAGCACGTACCCTTGAGGTTCATGGAAGGCTTGTTTACCCATTGTTTCCTTGCCGGGATGCTTGGCCAGGCCCGTTTCGTGGAGGATGTGGATGATATAAATGATTATACCGAAAAAATTATCAATCAAAGCCAGGATTTATACGAGGCATGCTTTTTTTACCATCTTTACTACAAGCGGCCCAGGTATTGAACCCGGACAATAACAGCCCATATTCCCTGATGGTGGGATTATTGCCCATTTCAATCATCGATAACGCCTGCATGCTGGCTTTTCGCACCAATACCCTTTCCAAGCCCTCCCGGGAAGCTGCCACGGCCGATTTGCACGTGAAATTGCCTGGCAACAAGGGCCGCCTGGCTATCGTGTTGCCCCCGGATAACAAAAAATTGCTGGAATTGATGGAACTACTAAAAAACAACAAGGACCTGGAAAAACGAAATGAAAAGCTGGCCCTTGCCTTTGGTTGGACGGGGGTAAATGCCGTGCACCGACACGTGAACCGGGATATGGCCAAGCTGGAAAAAAAAGCGTTTATCGGGGCGCGCGTGCAACAAGATGCCTTGATCGTGAAGGAATTCTCGAAACCGGAATACGATCCTGTCCAAGCCTCTGCCCAAGACATGGAAAATTTGCTGAAATCCCTCTTGCCCCGTGCCATAACGCGCGTGCACACCTTGAAACCGGACAATGATGACGGGATAGGCTGGGTCAACCGTATGTCGGCCTGGCGCCGTGAAAATACCCGGCTCATGAAATTGTATGCCCAGGCCCTCGTGGGGGATGACGGCAAACAAACAAGCGGGAATTTTCTTGCCATGGACGACAATCTCGTGCTTTACGCCAGAAACCTTCAAAAAAATATCGACGTGAAAGCCGGTACTATCCTTCAAGAAATTGAAAATGGACAAGCGAAAAGCCTTTACGGGAAAGCCTTACAAGAAACCACGGCAAGTATCCTGGCCATCAATAAGTATTTGGATGGAAAGCTGTCCGGGGAAGAAATATCAAGAAAACTAGGGTTTTAACTAGTATTCCTTTTAAAAAACATGTAAACCTAATTATTGTTCGTACCTTTGAAGGGATATTTCTATAATTTGCTAAGCTAAACAAGTTATTCCAAGAGCTTGGAAAATCAAGATACAGGAATTCATTGTGGAACCAAGTCCTTTGCCACGTAAAACCATACAGGCCAATCAGTTTTGGTACCCGCTCGACAACGCGGCCAAGATTTACCCGGCCACGCTAAGCACGGAAGTTACCACGGTATTCAGGCTCACGGCAGCATTGAAACGGGCCGTGAACATTAAAGCTTTGATGGCCGCCGTTTCAAAAGCCGAGGGGCGGTTCCCTTATTACAAGGTGCAGTTAAAGAAAGGGTTTTTCTGGTTTTTTCTTGAACACTTGCCTATGTCTATTCCCGTGACCGTGGACAACACGATGCCTTGCCGTAAATTCCCTGCCAAGGGGCCCTTAATCCGCTTGTTAGTAAAAGAAAACCAGGTAAGCGTGGAATTCTCGCATATCTTAACAGATGGCACGGGAGCGCTCGAGTTCCTGAAAACCATCCTGGCCACCTATGCCAAGGAACTGGGGCATACCATCCCCTCTGCATTCCCTTACCGAAAACCTGGCGAAGACATCCCGGAAGAAGAGTACGAGGATTCATACAACCGCTATTTCAAGGAAGATATCCCTCCTATGGTAAAACGCGCGAAAGCTTTTCACTTACCTTTTGCCTTGAACCCTAAACCCCGGTTTCTCGTTAGAATAGCCTATGTTTCGATCGACAGCTTAAAACTTAAGGCATCAGGGTGGGGGGTAAGTATTACCGATTTTTTGGTGTCGGTGTACCTTTATGCATTA
Source organism: uncultured Bacteroidales bacterium (assembly GCA_964552835.1). GTDB lineage: Bacteria > Bacteroidota > Bacteroidia > Bacteroidales > CAYFUP01 > CAZKIR01. Next base: position 10,052 of record CAZKIR010000047.1, on the reverse strand, counting down.
CAAGATATTCACGGGCAAGCAGGCTTGTTTAGCCGACAAAAAAAATACAAGTATTTGCGGGTACAAGTGCCCGTGAACCTAAGGAAAATATTACCTTCGCGAAGCATGCGGAATTTTTCTTTGTTCGTCTTGCCGGAAATTGACCTAAGGCTGGGCCATTACACCTTTGGCGAAATCGTGAAAACCGTGTATCACCAGATACGGCTGGAAACAGACGAGAAGCTGATAAACAAGAACATAGCCCGGAACGTGGGCAGCGAGAAAAAGTTTTTTATTAAAAGCATTCCCTTGTTTATCAAAAGCCTGATCCTGCGCGTTAGCTTTTATACCCTGGGTACCAGCCAATACAGTGGCGTAATCACGAACCTGGGAAAAGTCAATTTGCCGGATGAAATAGAACAACTCGTGGATCATTTTATTTTTACGCCCCCGCCGCCCAACAAGATGCTAAAAGTTAATTGCGGAATTATCGGGTTTGGTGACAAAATGGTCTTGAGTTTCGGGAACATCACCAAATCAGTCGAACTAGAAGAGAAAATTGCCCGGGTTATGGAAGAGCAAGGTGTGAAAGTAAGCTTTGGGAAAAAGGAGTAGGAAAGGTAAATAGAAACCCTTTTTAATCAATAATGGTATAAATTTATAAGTCAACAAATGAAGAACTGTACCCATTGCGGCGTTGAGCTGGAAAAAAACATGAACTTTTGCCCCTTGTGCGGTGAACCTGTTCGGGGTGAACAATCCGCGAACGAAGAATACATCCAGGTAAGGCTTAAAGAACGGGAACAATCCGTTTTAACGGATTACCAGAAATTAAGTCCCGCCCAAAAACGAAAGCTTTTCTGGGAAATCTCAGGCATTGTTTTTCTATCAGGTATATTTGTTACCTTGATCATTGATTTTGTCGGGGATTATGCCATTTCCTGGTCCAGGTACCCGGTAGCGATATGTGCTGTTTTGTTTATAAACGTGAGCTTGATAAGTTTTGCCCATAATAATTACTTACTCCTGTTTAGCGGTAGTTTTGCTTCCAGTGCCCTCCTCCTGGTCTTGCTGGATTTGTTTACCGGGAACATGGACTGGGGCATAAAACTGGGCATTCCCCTTCTGTTTGGCGCCTACCTGATTGTTTACCTGGTTATTGTCATGATAAAAAGAGCCCCACACAAGGGATTAAACGTCCTGGCCTACTCGCTGCTCGCGGCAGGCCTGTTAAGCCTTTGCACCGAGGGTTTTATATCCTTGTATACCTCGGGCAGGTTGCATTTTGAATGGGGCGTGATAGTGATGGCCTCTGTATTGCTGGTGGCGGGCCTACTGCTTTTTTTACATTTCAGGTTAAAAAAGGGCAGGGACCTGAAACGGTTTTTTCATATCTAAAACATTGCCCACAACTCGCCCCATAAATCCCGTCCCAGCACGAAATACAGGAAAAGCCCCGAGACCCAGCCATGGAACAATCCCAGGGGCAACAGGTTGTTCCACTTGAAATATACTTTCAAGAAAATAAATTCCATCACGAAAGCATACGCCATTAAAGGTACGCTGGGGTAATGCACCAGGGCAAATAAAAGGCAGGTCAGCAAGATAACACGGTATTCAGGCAGGCCCAGCCCGCTCAGTTCTTTCAGGTTCTTGGCCACCAGCCCGGCCATCATGAATTGTTGGAA
>CAZKIR010000047.1:5600-8375 GCA_964552835.1 uncultured Bacteroidales bacterium | reverse complement strand
AAGCCCCCAGGCGGGGTACAAAACCAGGATTGGCAAAACGTGCCAGTTCAGGAAGCGGGCATTCACGCTGGCGCCGTAGAAATAAATGCCTAAAATGGCCAACAAGGCAACAGGCAATAAAAACAAAAAAGATGGCTTAAAATTCTTTTCGCGGAAACCCCAGTACTCGTGTATCCCCGGGTTAGCAGCCTGCACCCGGTAAATGTGCACGGCCCAATAGGTACAAGCTGCTACAATATACAAGGCACGAAGGTGCAACCAGTCCATGAAAATGAATTTTGCTAATCCCGTGATAATCACGGCCAAAATTTCTACCCGTTTATAATCTTCCGTGGTTTGCATGTTATCTTTCCGTTTTTTGCTTACAAAGAACCCGTAATTTAAGGAATTTTTTGGTTCAATCCCTGAATAAACCTTACTTTTACCAAAATTTTAATGAAGCCAAAAATAGCAAGAATGAACAAGATAATTGAAAAAGAGCATTTATCGCCAAACGTGGTAAAGCTGGAGCTGGAAGCACCCGAGATAGCCCGGAAAAGAAAAGCCGGGCATTTTGTTATCGTTAGGATAGGCGATAAGGGGGAGCGGGTGCCCTTGACCATCGCTGACGCGGATACACAAAAGGGCACTATTACTTTGGTAGTTCAAAAAGTAGGCGTGAGCAGCGCGAAATTAACCGGCCTTGAAAAAGGTGATAAAGTGACAGACGTAGCCGGTCCATTGGGCAACGCGACACATCTGGTAAAAAACAGTACGGTTTTATGTGCCGGTGGCGGGGTAGGGATTGCCCCCTTGCTTCCCATTGCCAGGGCCATGAAAAAAGCAGGGAACAAGGTATTGACCGTGCTCGCTGCCCGCGAAAAGGATTTGCTTATCCTGGAAAAGGAAATGAACGCATGCTCGGACGAGCTTATCGTGATGACCGATGACGGGAGTTACGGGGAAAAAGGGTTGGTTACCAATGGAATGGAAAAAATTATCAAGCAATACCCTATTGATTTAGGCGTTGTTATAGGGCCTGCCATCATGATGAAATATGCCAGCTTGCTCACCAAAAAATATGATATTAACACCATCGCCAGCCTGAACACCATTATGGTGGATGGCACCGGTATGTGTGGCGGGTGCCGTGTATCCGTCGGGGGCGGGGTTAAATTCGTGTGTGTGGACGGCCCCGAGTTTGACGCGCACCAGGTTGATTTTGACGAACTGATCGCCCGCTTGGGCACCTATAAAACCACGGAAGAAGATAAATACCAGGAATTCATGCAACAAGCAAACCTAGTGTAAACATGGAAGAATCAAAACAAGGATTTTACAAGGAAGCCCGTGCCGAAAACTGGCGCGAACAGTTAAGAAAATCAATGAAACCCAAGGAGCGGATAGCCATTCCAAGGATTAAAATGCTGGAACAGGATGCACATGCAAGAAGTTTAAATTTCGAGGAAGTGAACCAGGGGCTCACGGCCCGGATGGCCGTGCAAGAAGCCAGGCGTTGCCTTGATTGTGCCAAACCAACCTGTATCGAGGGTTGCCCGGTAAACATTAACATACCACAGTTTATCAAGCACGTGGAAGCCGCAGAATTTGATAAAGCTTTTTTTTCCTTACAAGAGGAAAACTCCCTTCCGGCTATTTGTGGACGGGTTTGCCCGCAAGAAATACAATGCGAGGCCAATTGTTTTTACCAGGTAAAACTAAACAAAAAGCCCGTGGCCATCGGGTACCTTGAACGCTTCGTTGCCGATTACCAAAGAACCGCCAAGAAAAACGGGGCAAACATGAACAAGGTGCAACAAAAACCCGGCAAAGGGGCAAAAGTGGCCGTGATAGGGTCTGGCCCAGCCGGGCTGGCTGCTGCCGGCGATCTGTCCAAAATGGGCTACCAGGTTACGGTTTTCGAAGCCTTGCACGAGTTTGGCGGGGTATTAAAATATGGTATTCCCGAGTTTAGGTTGCCAAAAAACATCGTTGACCACGAGATAAAAAATTTTGAAAAAACAGGGGTACGTTTTGAAAAAAACATGATCATTGGAAAGACCATATTGTTTGACGAGCTTAGAGAAGAAGGTTACAAGGCCATTTTTATCGGAAGTGGCGCCGGCTTGCCTAATTTCATGGGAATCCCCGGCGAAAACCTGAACGGGGTCATGTCGTCCAACGAGTATTTAACCCGGGTAAACTTGATGGGGGCAGGGAAAGAAGGATACGACACGCCCGTGGTGAAAGGAAAAAACGTGGCCGTGATAGGCGGTGGAAATACTGCCATGGATAGCGTGCGAACAGCAAAAAGAATGGGGGCGGAGAGGGCCATGATAATTTATCGCCGATCCTTCGACGAGATGCCAGCGCGAATAGAAGAAATCCACCATGCCAAGGAAGAAGGAATTGAATTTTTTAACCTTACCAACCCCTTGGCATACCACGGGGTAAACGGATGGGTACAAAAAATACAAGCTCAGGAAATGGAACTTGGCAAGCCAGACACCTCGGGCAGGAGAAAACCTATACCCGTTCCGGGTTCCGATTTCTACATCCTGGCCGATATGGTCATCGTGAGCATCGGTGTCTCCCCGAACCCGCTTGTTACCAGCTCTTTGCCTGGTTTAATCTTTAACGAGAAAAAAGCCATCCTGGTCAACGAAGACAATATGCAAACCAACCTGGAAGGTTACTATGCCGGGGGCGATATCGTGCGGGGAGGGGCTACCGTGATCCTTGCCATGGGCGATGGGAAAAAAGCTGCCCAGAACATTCACCGGCAATTACAAGGAG